>CASGAH010000014.1:0-14339 GCA_949299375.1 uncultured Eubacteriales bacterium
CCGTTCGCGTATATTTAAAGCATATCATATCTCGCCTCTCGCCGCGGGACAGCGCCGCATAAGCCCGCAGGCGTTGCACTTTTTAAGGCAACTGCCCGAAACGGACGCGGCATATGCCGCCTTGCGCTCCCTGATAAAAAATTGCTTGTCTATGCCGATATCTATGAAATCCCAGGGCAGAATTTCGTCCTCTGCGCGCTCCCTCGTGTATTCGTCGGGGGATATTCCGCACTCTTTCAGCGCCTCTTCCCAGCCCTCTGTGTCGAAGTCGTCAATCCAGCCGTCTAATATGCAGCCCTTTTTATAGGCGCTCTCGATTACGGCGGAAAGCCGCCTGTCGCCCCTTGCAAGCACCGCCTCCAGCACGGAGGTCTTGAAGTGGCTCAAACTCAGGCTTACGCCCCTTATGAACAGCAGTTTTTTCAGTACTTCGTGCCGTCTTTCAAGCTCCTCGCGCCCTATCTGCCTCTCCCACTGGAAGGGGGTGAAGGGCTTTGGCACGAAGGTCGAAACGGATACGGAAATGCGCAGCGCCTTTTTCCTCGGCGCGGCGTTGTACGCGCCCTTGATGAGGTCGCATATGCGCCTTATGCCCTTTAAATCGTCCTCGGTTTCAGTGGGAAGTCCCGTCATAAAGTACAGCTTGACCGCCGAATATCCCATATCGAACGCCGATTTTGCGGCGTTTATTATCTCCTCTTCGGTGATGTCCTTGTTGATTACGTCGCGCAGGCGCTGCGTGCCCGCCTCGGGCGCAAACGTCAGCGAGATTTTTCGCGCGTCCTGCGCAAATTCGCCGTCAAAGCTGTCGGCATCTACGAGAACATAGGAAGTCTGTCCCGGAACAGAGATCGATCCGCCCTCCATTCTTCCAAGCTCTTCCACACCGGCCTTTTCTCCATTTACGACAAGCACCCATGTTCCTTCCGGAATGGTTACCTGCGCTGCCTCGGTATTGGCATTGAAGACAACGGCGATTGTCTCCCATTCATCCGCAGCCGCTGTTCCGTCCAGTGTATAGGCAACGACACGCTCTGGCGTCTCGAGGAACTGGATGCTGCTCTGAATGTCGGCAGTCGAATCCATGTGGAATGCCTTGTGTGCCTTTCTCAGAGAAATCAATCCTTTGTAATATTCATACAGATCATGATAGGTCACTTTCCGTGTCCAGTCAATGGCGTTGACCGAATCCGGAGCGTTGTAGCTGTTTTCGTTCAACGAGCCATCCTCATTCGTCTTTGTTCTTGCCATTTCCTCGCCGGAGAGCATGAATGGAATTCCCTGTGAGGTGTAGACAATTGCGGCAGACATTTTGTTCATGGCGAGCAATTCTTCTTCTGAAGTGCCGGCGTTGCTCGTGTTCAGCTTGTCCCAGAGCGTCAGGTTGTCGTGGGCAGACGCATATGTGATTGTCTGATACGGCTGATTGGCCCATGGCTGCGTCTGATTCATGACGAGAGAGGAATCCACTTGCTCGTTTGGCGTGGAGGCGACGATGCCGAACTGAATGGTCTCCTCGTATCCGCTTCCGCCGTTGACAAATCCGGTACCCAAAAGGTTGAAGACATGTCCCTTAATGCCGTCGCGGATGTCGTCGCTGAATGCGGCAATCTGCAGATCCCCAAACTTCACAGTATTTGCTTTTGTCGCCTGAAGCGAAGGATCAAGGGCGCAGTCGCCTCCGGTCCAGCCTTCGCCGTACATCAAAATGGACGGGTCGATCGCATTTAAGCGCTCCCGGATGGAGATCATCGTGTCGATGTCGTGAACGGCCATCAGGTCAAAGCGGAAGCCGTCGATGTGATATTCCTCTGCCCAGTAGGCAACGGAATCCGAGATCAGTCTTCCGACCATGGAGCGCTCGGAAGCGGTCTCATTTCCGCATCCGGAGCCGTTGGAAAATCCGCCTGCGGCATTCTGGCGGTAATAATAGTTGGGCACGGCAAGATTTAAGTTGGAGTCGGTTGTCGCGCCGGTGTGGTTGTATACAACGTCCATGACAACGCGGATTCCCGCTTTGTGAAGCTCCATCACCATCTTCTTGAATTCCTCAATCCGGATCTGCGCGGTGTAGGGGTCAGAAGAGTAGGATCCTTCCGGCGCGTTGTAGTTTTTGGGGTCATATCCCCAGTTAAACTGTGGTGTGTCAAGCTTTGTCTCGTCAACGGTAGCATAATCGAAAGAGGGCAGGAGATGGACAACATTTACGCCAAGCTCTTTCAGGTGGTCAACACCGGTGGAGATATCGGTTCCCGGGATGGTTGTGCCGGACTGCCATACGCCGTTGAATTTTCCCTGATATTCAATAGAAATACCGGAAGTCTCCGAGATGGAGAAGTCACGGATGTGCATCTCATAGATGATGGCATCGGTGGCGCTTTCCAGTAGAGGTTTTTCATCGGATTCCCATCCCTCTGGATCGGTCGTGTCCAGATCGATGACCATTCCGCGATTTCCGTTGACGCCGACGGCTTTTGCGTAGGGGTCAACGACTTCGTTGGTCGATCCGTCTACTGTGACAAGATAGTTATAGTATGTTCCGTTTAAATCACCGTCTACGGTTGTTGTCCAGGATCCGTTCGCGCTGCGCTGCAAATCAAGGATCTGAGATGCGCTTCCCGTGTAGTCCAGACCGTTCGTTCCATACAGGGCGAGCTGTACGGCGGAGGCGGTGGGAGCCCAGAGAACAAACGTTGTGCTGTCTTTGCTGTAAATGGCGCCCAGGTCACCGGTATAGGTGTAGAGTGCCTCAAAGGCGTCGCTGTTGAATACGTTTCCAAATGTCAGTTCTTTTCCCTGATATCCGTCGATGGAAAGGGTGTAGACGCGATTCAGATCAAGCGGCTGCTCCAGAAGAATGGTTCCGGACATGCTGTCCGCTGCCAGAGTTACCTGAGAAATGGAGACTTCGGTTCCATCGTTTGCCGTGATGTGAATGTTGGCATTGTTTTCTGCCAGAGTTACCGCGTTGTTCACCTGAAATGTCACTTCTGTCAGGGAATCGATTGCCGCAGAGGTTACGCGCGGGTTGTTCAGGGAATCAACGGCTGCCTGAGCGGCTGCTTCGCTGTAGTAGAACTGCTGCTGTCCCGAGATCACATATACATCGACAAGACCGTCCGCATTGATGAAAAATTTGTCCACAAAGCGGTCGCCGTCCCAGTCCTTCTCGCTCCAGTCAGGTCTGCGGACAATAAAACCAATCTCTGTGTCGGCGTCTACTGCGCCGAGGTCGGCCTCCCCGTAAACGCCGTAGTTGTCTTCTCCGGTAAAGGGATATCCGTTTCCTTCACTTGCCCATGCCCAGATGTCCCAGTTGCTGTAATCGCCGTCAAACCGGTAGTAGTGGAGTGTCATGGCAACACGGTCAAAGGCAGTCGCCGGCGTCCGTGTCTCCAGTGTGCGGTTCCCTTCTGCGTCCACAGAGGCCACGTACTCGACATTGCCATTGGAGAAGTCGGGGATGATGTCGTCTGCGACAAACTTGTCGTCCCAACTGTCCGCGGTGCAGCGAATGATGAATCCGAGATTGTCATTTCGCCGGGTCTCAATGATCGTGTAGAGTCCTTCGCTGTCCTGTCCCGTGAAGCGCTCTGCGTGTCCTTCCATCGCATCGCTCCAAACCCAGATGTCTGGATTGCCGTACTCGCCGTCCGCTCTTACGTACTTGATCTTTACGTAGACGGTTTCATTTCCATTTTCGGCGCTTGCCTGCATCGCCGGCCACTGGATGGCTGTGACGAGGAGCACAACGGCGGCCAAAAGAGCCCAGATCCGTCTGTTCCATGTTGAAAAGTTTCTCACGTTCGTTCCTCCTTTTTGGGTGATTGTACCGAATATCCCCCCGAAACGACGGCGCTCTCATGAAAAAATGCCGCAAAGATTCGAAATGACAGCGCAATTTTTGGGAAAGATGTTCAAGTCAGATTCTATCTTACCGAAAAAATGGGAAAATATACATATCAACTTTTTGAGAAACGTATCGCTTTTTTGTGAAATAAATATAACCATCCGAGAAGTATCCCTCTATTTTCGGGTTGACTTTCCTGTGTGAAGCGGATAGGATGGTTTTATCAGAGACAGTAAAAGAAGGAGGAGGAGTTGGATGAAGACGGTCATTGCTGCAGATTCGTTTAAGGGGAGTCTTTCTTCGCTGGAAGCTGCAGCCGCAATTGAGAGGGGAATCCGGCGCGTAAGGCCGGATGATGAAATTTACGCCGCTGCGCTTGCAGACGGCGGGGAAGGTACGGCCGCGGCGCTGTGCGCCGCAATGGGGGCCGCCAGACAGACAATTGTAGTGACCGGTCCCCTAGAAACGGCGGTGGAATGTACGTATGGGATTGACTGGAAGCATCAGACGGCCGTGATGGAGATGTCCGCGGCGGCCGGGTTGACGCTTGCGGCGGAGGCGGAGAGAAATCCGCTCCATACGACGACGTACGGGGTAGGCCAGATGATTCGGGATGCCATTTACAAAGGATGCCGCCGGATGATTGTGGGAATCGGTGGGAGTGCCACGAACGACGGGGGCGCGGGGATGCTCCAGGCACTGGGATACGGACTGCTTGACGGGGAAGGAAAGCAAATCCCATTTGGGGCAAAAGGTCTGAAACGGCTTGCCGCGATCACAGAGGAGTCGGTGATACCGGAACTGAGGGAGTGCTGTTTTCACATTGCCTGTGATGTGACAAATCCGCTTCTGGGAAAGACGGGATGCAGCATTGTCTACGGACCTCAGAAAGGGGCGGACGGCAAGACCGCAGAGGAAATGGATTTGTGGATGAGGCACTATGCGCAGACGGTGTGCAGACAGTATCCGCAGGCAGATCCCAATCAGGCAGGGTGCGGCGCCGCGGGCGGACTTGGATTTGCGTTTCTGACCTTCACAAATGCTGTTTTGGAGTCCGGGATAGAGATTGTCGCAAAAGAAACGGGATTGGAGGAAAGAATTCAGGGCGCGGATCTTGTCATCACAGGGGAAGGCCGGATGGACGGACAGAGCGTCAGCGGGAAAGCGCCGGTTGGAATTGCGCGGATTGCAAAAAAGTACGGAAAGCCGGTGATTGCGCTTGTGGGAAGTGCAGCGCGGGATGCGGCGGTCTGCAACCGGGAAGGAATTGACGCCATTTTCCCGATCGTTCGGGAGTGCCTCCCTCTGAGAGAGGCCATGAATCCGGACTGTGCAAGAAAGAACCTGGAAGATACGGCGGAGCAGGTGATGCGCCTCTGGAACATAGGATGCCGCTAAGAAGAGAGTTGTCTGTGTGAGCGCCCATCCGGCCCCTTTGGGGGCCAGATGGGGCTGCTTCCGGTCTGCGGCAGCAACTTCAGGAAGGTCAGCGCAGAAAGAGCCGGATGAGCTGATCTTTCCAGCTGCAGTAGGGCTGATAGCGCATGGGCATATCGATCCATGTATATTTTTTCAGGATGCTTTTTTCGTGGCTGAACGTGTCGAAGCTTTTTTTGCCGTGGTAGCAGCCCATTCCGCTGTTTCCGACACCGCCAAATCCCATCTCAGAGCTCGCCAGGTGCATGATCGTATCATTGACGCATCCTCCGCCGAAGGAGACGTATTTTAAAAAGCGGCGTTCGGTCTCGCGGTTCTGGGTAAACAGATAAAAGGCCAGCGGCTTTGGCGCATGCTCAACCAGACGCTGCGCTTCTTCGATTGTCTCGTAGGTGAGGATGGGAAGAATGGGACCAAAAATTTCTTCCTGCATCACCGGATCGTCAAATGTCACACCGTCCATCACGCAGGGCTCGATCTGAAGCGTTTCGGGATTTCGCTGGCCTCCAAAGACAACCCGATCCGGCTGGATCAAACCGCAGAGCCGGTCGAAATGTTTCTGGTTGATGATTTTTCCATAGTTTGGATTTTTCAGCGGCTCTGCCCCGTACATTTTTACGATCTGCTCGCGCAAAAGCGGTAAAAATGCATCTTTTACGGTCCGGTCGATCAGGATATAGTCCGGTGCGACGCAAGTCTGCCCGCAATTGAGATATTTTCCGAAGGCAATCCGGGCGGCGGCGAGTTTCAGATTGCAGGTTCGGTCGATGATGCAGGGACTTTTTCCGCCGAGCTCCAGTGTGACAGGGGTGAGGTGGGCGGCCGCTTTCTCCATGACAAGTTTCCCGACGGTCACGCCCCCTGTGAAAAAGATGTAGTCAAACGTCTGGTTCAAAAGTTCCGTGTTTTCAGCTCTTCCGCCCTCCACGACGGCCACGTACTTTTCCGGAAAAACTTCGGAGACAATCGTGCGGATGATGGAGGAGGTGGCGGGAGAGTAGGCGGACGGTTTGAGGACGCAGCAGTTGCCTGCGGCGACGGCGCCAATCATCGGATCCATGCAGAGCATAAACGGATAGTTCCAGGGCGACATAATGAGGACACAGCCGTATGGTTCCTGGACGGTAAAGCTTCTGGCAGGGAAATTGGCAAGTGTGGTAGGGCGCCGCCTATTCTTGGCCCATTTTTTTACGTGGCGGATCTGATAGGAGAGCTCACTTAATGTCATGCCGATTTCACACATATAACTTTCCGTGTTGGACTTCCCAAGGTCTGCCCTCAGCGCTTCGCAGATGTCCTCCTCATGCGACAAGATGGCGCTTCGCAGCCGCTTTAAGATGGCGATTCGCGCATCAACCGAAAATGTCTTGTGCGTATGAAAAAAGTCTTTTTGTTTTTTGACCAAATGTTGAATGTTCATATCATTAAATCCTCCAGAAAAAGCAGATGACATCCTATCCGGAAATTTTCTCATACATTGCTTCCAGCTCCTTCGCATCCATCAGCCTCGGAACCGGATACAGCGGGTTGCTCTCCCGGTCTGCGTGGCGGGCCATAAGGGGGATGTCCTCTTTGCGGATGCCGGACAGGTGCCCGGGAATTCCCATGGAGGCGTTCATCTCCTTTACCCAGCGGATGAATGATGCAGAGGCGTCGGCATCCGATTCCCCGCGGTCGGCAATGCCGCAAAGCCGTGCCAGGCGCCCGAGTCTCTTGTGACAGCTCGTCCCGTATTCCTCCAGAAAATAGGGCAGGATGACGGCATTTGCCAAACCATGCGGAATGGAGTACTGTCCGCCCAGAGAATGGGCGACACCGTGGACATATCCCACATAGGACTGGGTAAAGGCAATTCCTGCACAGTAGGAGGCTCCAAGCATCTGCTCTCTCGCCTCGGCATCGTTTCCGTTGTCATAAGCGCGCTTCAGATATGTTTTGATGCGCCGCACTGCCTCCAGTGCCATCGCTTCCGTGTGGCGGGTCGTGCTCCGGCCAATGTAGGCTTCTACCGCGTGGGTCAGCGCATCCATGCCGGTTGTGGCGGTGATGTGGGGTGGCAGACTGAGCGTAACGCGGTAATCGAGCACCGCATAATTTGGAATGAGAAAAAAGTCGTTGATGGGATATTTGTGGCGGGTTTCGTCATCGGTGATCACGGCGGCCAGAGTCGTCTCGCTGCCGGTTCCCGCGGTGGTGGGGACGGCGATGAGAAGCGGAAGCCTTTTGTGGACTTTCAGCAGGCCGCGCATGCGCGCCACAGACTGTCTCGGCTTTGCGATTCTCGCGCCTGCGGCTTTTGCGCAGTCCATCGAGGAACCGCCGCCAAAGGCCACAATGGCCTGACAGTGATGTCTCTCATAGCAATCTTTGGCAGCCTCGACGTTGCGGATCGTAGGATTGGCAACTGTCTCGTCAAACACCGCCCAGAAAATCTGCTGTTTGTCAAGCGCCTCGGTCAGGCCGTCCAGAAGATGGAGGGAAGAAATCCCTTTGTCGGTGATGATCAGGACGCGAGTTATGTTTTTCTCTCGCAGCATTTCTGCCACATGGGGCATGTCCGGCAGAATCTTCGGCTCCCGGTAGGGAAGTATGGGGAGGACAAGTCGAAAGCAGAGCTGAAATGCCCGGCAGTACAGTCGTTTGAGCGGGTTCATAAAATACCTCCCTTTTCTCTATTTGGCAACATAAATGACGCCAAACGCTTCCGGGCCGATGTGGGAACCGATGGTGGGGCCGATCTGAAGCCGTTTTGCCAGAGAAAGGCCGCCCGCCGTCAGTTTTTCCTCGAGCTTTTGGCAGTTGTCTACGCCGTAGGAGTAGATGGAGTAGGTCGGGAAATCGGGGTCAAGGGCGAGATCCTTCATATGCTTCAGGATGGAGTGGATGGCCTTGTTTTTGCCGAGACATTTGCCGACAATGCCAATCTTCCCGTCTTCGGTCAAAGTGATAATGGGTTTGATGTTGGTCATGTCTCCGATGGAGGCCGTTGCCTTGCTGATTCTGCCTCCGCGGTAGAGGTATTCCAGCGTGTCCAGCGCAGCGATTACCTTCACCCGGGATTTCAAAGATTCGACGCTGGCAGCGATCTCTGCCGCGCCGACGCCCTCTGCGCGAAGTCTGCATGCGTGGTCGGCCATGATTTTAATGCAGAAGGTGGCGGACAGGGAATCGATCAGATAAATCCGGTCATACTCCGCCATCTCTTTGGCCAGCACAGCGGTCTGATAAGATCCGCTGAGTGCGGAGGAGAGGACAAGGCAGATCATGTCATCGCCTTTTTCCTTGGCGTCCAAAAAAAGATCCAGATATGTCTGGGGAGACGGCTGGGATGTCTTCGGGAAATGTCCGCCGGAGGCAATCATCCGATAAAGGTCGTTCCGCTCCAAGTCAATGCCTTCTATATAAGTGCTTTCTCCCAGCGTAATGGGAATTGGGATCAGCTCAATGTTTTTTTCCTTTAATTCCTCCAGAAAATAGTCGGAGGAGGAGTCTACTGCAATTCGAATCATTTGATTACCTCACACGCGATGGCAGAGACTGTCGTTAGAAGCTCAATCAATTCCATCGTTTTTTCCTTTCCAATTTTCTCAATGACACGGTCCGCCAATTCCAGAATCTTTGTGTGCTGTGCAATGTAAACGCCGGCATTTTTCGGGTCGAGAGAAACGAAAATGTTTCTCCGGTCCTGCGAAGACCGCTCCCGCACAATGAGTCCTTTTTTCTCCATCTGACTGAGCGTCCGGTTCATCTGTGATTTGAGCATATTTGTCTCCAGGCACAGACGTGTCGCGGTCAGACGATCTTCCGGGTGACGCCGCTGATGGCGATAGAGGATGTTGCAGATCCGGGCTTCGTTATAGGGCATATCCGAGACAAGCCGTTCGTTGATGATGGTTCTGGAAACGGTGAGCCATGCATCCAGTAAATCTTCATTGATTTTCTTCATCGTCCAAAAAGATCCTTCCAGAAATTGTAAAACAACAAATTAGTTCACAATGTATCCTATCACGCCCGCATGGGTTTGTCCAGATATTTTTATAAAAATTTTAGATTTACAGCAAAACAGACGAAGCATACTGATAGGGAGAGAAAAACGCGGCGGGGACATTTCACCGCCGCAAAATTTCTCGGACTTTGGTTGACACAAAAAACTACATAGGATATGATGAAAGAAAAAAGAGGAACGAAAGCAGGAAGGGATCACAAAATGTATCAGTATCATACCAGTTCATGGATGAAACATCTTGATTTTATATTGCTGGATCTGGTAGGGCTTGAGATCGCGTTTGTCATTGCCTGCCTGATCCAGGCCCGGTTTTCCAGCGGAAGCGACCTGGCTCTTTTGCGGGAGGCAAACCTTCTGACCGTTTTGATGGATATCTGCGCCGCTTTTTTTCTGGAGAGCTATCGGGGGATTCTCCGGAGAAATCGGCAAAAAGAGCTGGCAGCGACCGCAAAGCACGTTACGACCATCTGTGTTGCGGTGCTGAGCTGTCTGTTTATTACGAAAAAATCCGGCGAGTTTTCCCGTATGATTCTCTTTGGAATGTGGGGAATGTCCATCGGGATTGTGTTTTTCCTCCGGATTGTCTGGAAACGCCGCATTTTCAGACGGATTCGGCGCAGAGAGGGGAGCCGGGCGCTCTTGATTGTGGCCTCCGCCGAGAATGCGGCGGATGTGGTGCGCGCAGTCCGCAGACACCCGTTTGATGATCTTCGCATGGTCGGGCTTGTCCTCGTGGAGAAAAACAGCAAAACACGCATCATCGAGGGCGTCCCGGTTGTCGCGGCGCTGGATGAGATGCTGGAATATATCCGAAAAAACTGGGTAGACGAAGTGTTTATCAATCTCCCGGAGACAAGGACAATCCCGCAGGAGATTACAGACGGATGTGCCGTGATGGGACTCACGATTCACCGGAAAATTGCAGACGCGCCAAACCCGAACCGATGCCAGATTGTAGAGCAGATTGCGGGGTGCACGGTCGTATCGAGCTCGTTTGGGATGGCGACAGCGTCACAGATGTTTTTGAAACGGATGATGGACCTGGTGGGAAGCATGGCAGGACTTTTGGTGACAGCGGTTGTGTTTGTGGGGATTGCCCCGGTCATCTACCTGAAATCCCCGGGACCGATCTTTTTTTCTCAGACCCGAATCGGGAAAAACGGAAAGAAGTTCAAAATCTATAAATTCCGTTCCATGTATATGGATGCGGAGGAGCGGAAGAAAGATTTGATGGATCGAAATGAGATCAAGGACGGAATGATGTTTAAAGTGGAGGACGATCCACGCATTATTCAGGGGATCGGACACTGGATCCGCAATACGAGCATCGACGAACTGCCCCAGTGCTGGAACATTCTAAAGGGAGAGATGAGCCTTGTGGGAACCCGCCCGCCGACGCTGGACGAGTGGGAAAAATATCAGCTTCATCACCGGGCGAGGCTGGCCATCAAGCCGGGGCTTACCGGAATCTGGCAGGTCAGCGGGCGCAGCGATATCCGGGATTTTGAGGAAGTGGTGCGAATGGATACAGAATACATCAAAAACTGGAGCCTCTGGCTCGACGTGAAAATATTGATGAAGACCATCGCCGTTGTCATTCGAAAGAAAGGGGCACGATGAGGAATCTTCTCCGATCCGATGATTGACGAAACGACTTTCACGTAGTAAGATGGTAGATGTAGGAAAGCGGCGAAAAATGCCGAAAATAATACAGAAATGGGGGAGCATATGAGAGAAAACAATCAAGAGCCGGATGAAAAAGAAAGGGAAGAGGAACAAGAAAAGAGGACATACCGATCCTATGTCAGAATTGCCGTCTGGTGCCTGGCGGCAGTGGCGCTGTTTGCCATTGTCTTAAAAGTTTGCAGCACCATCCGTGTGGTGCCTTCCGGCGGGGATGCGATGAATGACGGGAAGGAACAGGAGAACGGTTCTGACCCCGGGGAACAGGATGTGCTTGGCATCGTTCCCTCGGTAGAATCGTTCTATGTGAATGTGCCGGAAGATGAGACGATGGTTCCGCTTGCCTCTCTGGAGGGAGAAGGCGCGGACGGAACGGTTCATGTCGTTGTCACGTACGATGTGCAGCAGGAAAAAATTTCTTTTTATTCCATGGAAAAAGAGATTTTGCAATATGCATGCCGCCTGGAGGAAGGGCAGGAATACAGCATTTGCGTAGAGGAAAAGGGCGGAGGAATTTCCATCCAGAAGGGAGAGCGGATGCTCTGCTATGCGGCAGCCGCCCCGCAGGAGACGTTCCGGTGGACGAGCATTACGATAGACGACAATGCGCTAGTTTCCTCGGCGGAGGAGCCGGACACAACAGAATCGTCCCAGGAGGTCTCCTCAACGGAGGAGGTCTCCTCAACAGAGGACGAAGAGGAGAGCAGCGAGCAGCCAGAGCCGTCCACGCCTTCTGAGGGCGAACCGGCAGGGGAGCCATCGGAAAAACCGTCGGAAAAACCGCCAGAATCCAAAAGCTACCTGAAAGATCTGTTCGCCGCTGCCGTCGTCTCCGCTGTGGCCACGATTCTGCTTTTAGCAGCTGTGATTGCGATGGTGAAAAAGACCAATCCCATTGCCGTTGTGAGAAATACGATAGAGCGGTCTAGGAAGCGCATCCCGGAGACGAAACATTCCGAGACGTACTGGGAGGCGGAGCAGGACGAGGACGAGGCCGAGGATGAGGATGCGGATCTGCAGGCGCCAGACGAGGATGATTTGCAGGAGAATGAGCAGGATGAGGACGAATAAGCGGATCGGGAAGGAAGAGAGGAGCCTGGCGTATGGATGAGGAAAAAAAGTATTTGACAAGAGAAGAGGTCAGACAGCTGATGATTGCCGGTCTGGCGATGTATTTGATTTTGATGGTTGGCGCAGTGGGACTGTGGATTCGGCCCAAATATCGGGAGGATCGATGGCAGGATTCCTCCAGTGCGGGAGAGTCGATTGCGATGTCCGACTCCTCCTCAGAACAAGTGTCATCGTCGGAGACGCCGCCGACAGAGTCTTCAGAGGAGGAGACGGTGATGAGCGAACTCCCCTCGGAGTGGAATGCGGCAGCCGCACAGGACTACATACAGCAGATGTTTTTGACAGACATTGCCTCCTGGTGCCGCGTGGACCAGCAGGAATTTCAGGAGATCGGACAGATTGATGCGGCGCCGGGCGTTATGGAGAAGTTAAACAGCTCCGAATACGGAATTCCGGGCGGAATCTGGTTTAAAAACACAGAACTGTCCAAAGAAAATGTAGATACCCTTTTGGATGTGTACCAGTCAAGGACAGAGATTGCCAAGGGAATTTTCATTGCGGAAAACTATGAGGCAGGAGCGGATTTGGGACAGCTCGCGCAAAATCTTCGGGATATGGGCGTAGATGTCAATCTGATTCCCGCCAGTGTGGATTTAAGCGCGATTGGCCTGGAGGCTGTGCAGGCGTTTGTGGAATCGATGCACAGCTGCGGCATTTCTGCGGGGATTTATTTCCCGACATTTGGAGGGAGCGATGTCGGGTTTGGAAATGGAATTGCTGCCTGCAAGGAATACATTGAGGCGGGGATTGACTGCATTGTGATGTCTTCTTCGGCTGCAGATTCCCAGGGGGTAACGCTGTGTACCAACGCCCGCTACATAGAATTGCTCCGCGCGATGGGATTTGAGGGAGCAATCCTGATGGAGCCGGTGAACAGAGGAACGGTCAGTGACGCCGTCGGGCTTGTCAGACAGTCTCTGGACGCCGGGTGTGACGGTGTGTCGGTTTTGTCCATCGTAGGAACAAGCAACCGCGCAAAGCGCGTGTACAATGAGCTGATCGCAGCTGCCGGGCAGGGAGAATTTGACGCCGAGCGGCTGAAGGCGAGTACGCTCCGCATTGTAGCGCTGAGACGGTAAAAGATGCGGTCTGGCTGCTGAGGAGAAATGCGATGAAGAAAAGATTCGTGCTGCCGCTTCTGATTGTCTTCCTTTTTTTGGCACAAGATTATGCTGCATCCGGAACTGCAGCAGCACAGCCTTGCGGGGAAGAGAGCGAAGGGACAGAGTTTAAGACTGTCTTAGACGTGTCTTTGTGTGCCTTTTTTCTGGCAATGACATCGGTTATTTTACGGTCCAGAATCCGCGGGACAACGATTATGGGATTTTTCCGGGGAGAAGATCTGCTCCAGAAAGAGAGCAATCCAGGAAGGCTAGAGAAGGAGAGCGAAGCGCCGGAGGAAGTGGAACAAGAGCTGCTGTCTGCGGCAAAGGAAATAAAAACGATACAGGACAGCGTTATCGTGCGAAAGGAAGAGACCGTTCAGATTTGCACCCGGGAAGAGCTGGAGGAGTGGATTCAAAAGACCGAGGAGCTCCTCCGCAAAATGCAGATGTGCAAGGCGAAACATCAGAAGATCGCGATGGTTCTGCAATGCAGGGCACGGTCGGAGGAGACAACTCGTCAGATTCAGACCGTTCAGAAGAGGATGGATGAGCTTGACCGCTGCATCGACGAGATCAATCTTCTTCTACATGAAGTAAAACAGATGCGGATTTGACGAAAGATGGGGAATGCATACGATGGCAGAGAGATGTCGGAGCTTGTTGGGAAAATGGGAGCCGGGGAGAGACCCGTGGTATTTTGGCGGTCGATTTATCTTATTTATCTTGTGGGTTCCGATTGTTGGAATCGTGATTGCCCTTATGCTGACGCTGTTTCGGATTGCATATATGAGACTCGTTTTGGAGGGAGAAACAGACATGGAGGCGGGGCGAGAGGAGGCCAGCTACCGCAGAGAAGAGCTGTGGCGGATTTTGATCCCGGGCGTTTGTCTGCTCGGCGTGCTGCTCGCCGTTACATTGCGGATCCGATCCTGCGGAAGGGAGGAAACGGAGCGGGAGGAATCCAGCGTCCCCTGGCCGTCCCTGTCCGAAATCGATTCGCAGGGGAACGACGACGGAGAGACGGTGCAAACGGGTGTGGATTCGGAGTCCCATATTCCAAAAGAGAGCGGCGCCGCTGTGAATGAGACAGAGACAAAAGCGGGCTGGGAAGGTCGGGAACAATTCT
>CASGAH010000014.1:14384-43742 GCA_949299375.1 uncultured Eubacteriales bacterium
CCTATGGTCCGAATGATTTTCGCGCGGCAGAGCAGCTAAGCGGACGTGCCATTGCGGGGAAAGGCGGATGGATTGCAGGGCTGGACCCATTCTTCCTTGGGGACGAGCGCTTCTCTGTCTGCACGGAAGCGGCCAACCTGTTGGAAAACAGCTTCTATTATATTAAAATGGACTGCGGCATCCAATCGGGAGGGCCTTACCGCAAAAGCGCATTTGACGGGGAGATGTCAGATTACGTCTACTATGGAGAACTGGATGAGAACGCATGTGCCGACGGGAGCGGCGTTTTGCTGAAACGGGTGTTTAACGGGGGACTGGGAGAGTTCTTTGCGATCCAGTATATGGGAGAATTCGAGAAAGGAGAATTCTCCGGATACGGCATTTTGTTTTCTCTCTCGGACAGTTATGCCTGCATAGAATATGAGGGATATTTTCGAAACGGAGTCCCGAATGGACCCGGGAGCGCATATTTGGACGCCGGCGCATATGAAACGTATTTCGCCTCCGACGAAACGTATTTCGAGGCGGTGACGGCGTATGTCGCCGAAGTGCGGAATCTGTGTGACAGAGAAAAGATTCTGCAGTACGAAAAGACAAAAATCCTTCTCGATTTTCCTGTGCTGCGGCCTGTCATTGCAAAACGAGGATGGTGGGAAAATGGCACACTGCAGCGAGATGGCCACATATATGGAATTGGAGGAACGGTCATTTCCGGCAATTGAGACAAAAAAACAGACGCGACAGAAAAAAAACTTGCACTTATAACAAAGGGTGATATAATGATAGTAGGGGAGGAATACCGTTTATCATTTTTCGAAAGCGCGATTTCTCTGTCCTGATGCCGAATCGGGGAGAACCTCTTCTGGTTCGGTTATTCTGCGGCATGATATACGGAGAAAGAAGAACACAAGTCAACACAAGCCAGCAAAGAAAAGGAGTTTAACAAAATGGCATCCAGAATTGTATTAAATGAGACCTCTTATCACGGAGCGGGTGCAATCCAGGAGATTGTAACAGAAGTGAAAAACAGAGGATTTTCCAAAGCGTTTGTCTGCTCGGATCCGGACCTTGTCAAGTTCGGCGTTTCCGCAAAGGTGACGAATGTTTTGCAGGAGGCAGGCCTTGCATACGAGCTGTACTCCAACATTAAGCCAAATCCGACCATCGAAAATGTACAGACCGGTGTGGCCGCATTTCGGGCTTCCGGAGCGGATTACATTATCGCAATCGGAGGCGGTTCCTCGATGGACACCGCAAAGGCAGTCGGCATTATCATTGCCAACCCGGAATTTGAAGATGTGAGAAGTCTCGAGGGCGTTGCTCCGACAAAGAACCCCTGCGTGCCGATCATCGCAGTTCCGACGACGGCAGGTACAGCAGCGGAAGTAACCATCAACTATGTAATCACCGATGTGGAGAAGAAGAGAAAGTTTGTGTGCGTGGACGTACATGACATTCCGGTTGTGGCAATCATTGATCCGGAGATGATGTCCACAATGCCAAAGGGACTGACAGCAGCGACTGGTATGGATGCGCTGACGCACGCAATTGAAGGATATACGACGAAGGCTGCCTGGGAGATGACGGACATGTTCCACCTGAAGGCCATCGAAATCATCTCCAGATCGCTGAGAGGGGCCGTTGCCAACACACCGGAGGGAAGAGAAGGAATGGCGCTCGGCCAGTATGTTGCCGGAATGGGATTCTCCAACGTAGGTCTCGGCATCGTGCATTCGATGGCGCACTCTCTGGGAGCTGTATATGACACGCCGCACGGCGTTGCCAACGCAATCCTCCTCCCGACCGTAATGGAGTACAATGCAGAGGCAACCGGTGACAAGTACAAATACATCGCACAGGCAATGGGCGTAGAGGGAACCGAGCAGATGAGCGTAGAGGAATACCGCAAGGCTGCGGTGGACGCAGTGAAGAAGCTCTCTGCAGATGTTGGAATCCCGGCAGATTTGAAGGCGATTGTGAAGGAAGAGGACATTCCGTTCCTCGCAGAATCTGCTTACGCAGATGCCTGCCGTCCGGGCAATCCAAAAGACACTTGCGTGGAAGACATTATGGCGCTGTACCGGTCTTTGATGTAAGACAGCGCGGCGGCACCGGAGAGAAACTGCAAAGAATTGGAGCAGGAAAGCCGGACGGAGGACGCCAGGAATGAAGAAAAAGAAAATAACACGAATTGTGGGAATGATTTGTCTCTTCCTGATGTAGGGAGTTTTTCTCGGCTGCGGATCTGACACGTCAAATCAGGGCGCAGCGCAGTCCGTTTCCATTGACCCGCTGGCAGCTTTGCAGGAAGGGGAGACTGTCGTATGGATCACGGTGAAAGAATATGGCGTGATCAAGGTGCGCCTCTTCCCGGAGGCTGCGCCGAAGGCGGTGGAAAACTTTGTGACGCATGCGCGGGACGGATACTATGACGGCGTCTCCTTTCACCGCGTCATCGAGGATTTTATGATCCAGGGAGGAGACCCGGAGGGAACCGGGATGGGCGGCGAAAGCATTTGGGGAAAAGATTTCGAGACGGAAGTTTCCCCGGGACTTCTGCCGATCTACGGGGCTTTGTGCATGGCGCGCACATCGGATCCGAACAGCAATGGAAGCCAGTTCTTTATTGTGCAGGAGAAAGAAACCTGTGACAGAGAGACGATTCTGCAGTATATCAAGTACTATGGTCTGATGGATGACGTCACGGACCTTGCGATGGAGACATTTGAGAAGGTCGGAGGAGCGTTCCATCTGTCCGGCGGTTATACCGTGTTCGGGCAAGTATACGAAGGAATGGAAGTGGTCGATTCTATTGCGGGGGTGGATACGGACGAACAGAACAAGCCGCTTAGTCCGATCCGAATTGAGAAGATGGAAGTCAAAGAGTACGCAGCGGAGAGTTAGAAAATTTCCTGATCGGACAGAGACTGCCCGAATGGACGCCTGTGGAGATCTAGGCGGCGAGGCCGATGAAGCAGAGCGCATTGAGCAAATCAATGCGCTCGCCTGGGCATCGCGCAGCGATAGATAAAATGATAGATAGATATGGAGGTAAATGATTATGTTGGTTTCTGCAAAAGAAATGATGGAAAAGGCAAGAGACGGCAAGTATGCGGTTGGTCAGTTCAACATCAACAACCTGGAGTGGACAAAGGCAATTTTGATGACGGCACAGGAGTTGCAGTCCCCTGTTATCCTGGGTGTATCTGAAGGTGCCGGAAAATATATGACAGGTTTTAAGACGGTTGCTGCGATGGTTTCCGCAATGATTGATGAGCTGAAAATCACCGTTCCGGTTGCACTTCACCTGGATCACGGAACATATGAAGGATGCTACAAGTGCATCGAGGCAGGATTTTCATCCATTATGTTTGACGGTTCCCATTATCCGATTGAAGAGAACATTGAAAAGACGAAGGAACTTGTTCGCGTCTGCGCAGAAAAGGGAATGTCCCTGGAAGCAGAAGTCGGATCCATCGGCGGAGAAGAAGACGGTGTCATCGGAAAAGGTGAGTGTGCCGATCCGGATGAGTGCAAGATGATTGCCGATCTGGGCGTAGATATGCTTGCAGCGGGAATTGGAAACATTCACGGAAAGTATCCGGCAAACTGGGAAGGATTGAGCTTTGAGACACTGGCAGCCGTAAAGGAAAAGACCGGGGATATGCCGCTCGTTCTCCATGGAGGAACGGGAATTCCGGAAGATATGATTAAGAAAGCAATCTCTCTTGGCGTTGCCAAGATCAATGTAAATACAGAGTGCCAGCTGTCCTTTGCAGCAGCAACCCGCAAGTACGTTGAGGCAGGCAAGGATCTGCAGGGCAAGGGCTTTGACCCGCGTAAGCTTCTGGCTCCGGGATTTGCAGCCATCTGCGACACGGTAAAAGAAAAGATGGAGCTGTTCGGATCCGTAGGCAAGGCCTGACGCCAAATTCTGTTTTGCGGCGTGAAACGCATCCAAAGGATCGGAGTGATCGGATGGGGGAGGATTGTATCCTCCCCCATTCGAGGAAAACTGGCAGAAGGAGTTGGAGATGGAGCGGGATCAGAAAAGGAAGACGACAAGACGAGCAAGTGTGTGGCTTCGCAGAGCCGTTTTGCTGGCGGCCTGTCTGCTGTTTTTTGGAGCACTGTATGAACTGATTCAGATTTGGAATGGATATGAGGCGGGAAGACAGGAATACGATGCGATCCGGGATGAGGTGAAACAGACAGTGGCGCGGACAGAAGCGGAATCTCTGGAGACAGAGCCGCAGCCGGAATCGATAGAAAGCAGCGGTTCGGAATCGTCCGCAGTGGATTTCTCGGCCTATGAGAGGGCGGGAACGATTATGGGGCTCCCGGGAGTGCCGCTTGTCAACCTGATTGCCGTCCGCTATGATCTGATCGACTTTGAAAAGCTGCGCCAGATGAATCCGGATGTCGTTGCCTGGATTACGATAGAGGGGACCAACATCGATTATCCGGTTTTGTACTCTCCGACCAGCAATGACACATATCTTCGCACGACGCTGACAGGGGAATTCAACAATGCGGGAAGCATCTTTGTGGATTACCGGGTGCAGCATCCGTTTGGAAGCCAGAATACGCTGATTCACGGGCATAACCAGAGAAACAAAATGATGTTTCATGAACTGTCCTACTATGTGGACGAGTCGTTTTTCTGGGATCACCGGCAGATTTTGATTTACCTTCCATCCGGGACGTGCACGACATATGAAATTTACTCGTTCTACCGCTCTGACCGGGTCAGCCCGACGTATGACTGTTCCTATGTCGGCGGAGAGTATCAGCAGTATCTGGACTACAGCAAAGAACAGTCCTGGTATGACACGGGTGTGACGCTGACAATGGAAGACCGGATCATCACACTTTCGACTTGTACAAACGAATGGGACGATGGCCGCTACGTCGTCCATGCAAGAAAGATCAGCTGAAAATTCGACCGAAGATTTGGCCGAATGGCGTTTCCCGGAAATCCTTCGGGCACAAGGAATCCTTTGGGAGACAAAAGAAATTTAAGTGAAATGCGAAGGAATGGGGATGTCGAAGCGGAAAAAACAAAAGATTGTGAAGTGAACAGGGTGTAAAATGTATAAAATGCGTTTGGGATTCCTTTAAATTTTAGCTATTTTGTTGCTTGTGTTTTGAGGAGCCGTATGATATCATATCTAACGAAAGGCAATTGAGATTGGGTTAGGGCAAGGGTGTTCTTCTGGCGAGTGACACCCTTTTTTTCTTTCTTGGTTGCCGACAGATCAGGCGAGAACGAAGCCCTAAGGTCCGGGCCTGATTTCCTTTCGATCAGATCGATCGTGGCAATCGTCACAAGCTTAGGAGAATGAGAGGTTAAAAGATGAGCGAAATGATCAATGTTACCGATATCTTCGGTTCGATGGTGTTTAACGAATCTGTGATGAGAGAATACCTGCCAAAGAAGGTGTTTCAGGATGTCCAGGAAGCAATCAAGTCAGGATATGAGCTGTCTCCCGCAACGGCGGATGTTGTCGCAGCTGCAATGAAAGACTGGGCGGTTTCCAAAGGGGCAACACATTACACACACTGGTTCCAGCCATTAACCGGCATTACCGCAGAAAAACATGACTCTTTTGTTACGTTTCCAAAGGGCGGCAAGACATTGCTGGAGTTTTCTGGCAAAGAGCTGATTAAGGGAGAGCCGGACGCCTCCTCATTCCCATCCGGCGGATTGAGAGCGACGTTCGAGGCAAGAGGATATACCGCATGGGACATTACGTCTCCGGCATTCCTCAAGGAAGATGCTGCGGGCGTGATTCTCTGCATTCCGACTGCGTTTTGCTCCTACACAGGGGAAGCGCTTGACAAGAAGACTCCGCTTCTGCGCTCGGCGGAAGCAGTCAGCAGAGAGGCACTTCGGATTGTGCGCCTGTTCGGAAACAAGACGGCTACGAAAGTGAACACTTCCGTTGGTCCGGAGCAGGAATATTTCCTTGTCAACAAAGACATGTATGCCAAGAGAAAAGATTTGATTTATACGGGACGTACACTGTTCGGCGCTCCCTCTCCAAAGGGCCAGGAGCTGGAGGATCAGTACTTTGGAGCAATCCGTGAGGAAGTTGGATCCTTTATGAAAGACTTGAATGTGGAGCTGTGGAAGCTCGGCATCACCGCAAAGACGCAGCACAACGAAGTTGCCCCCGCACAGCATGAGCTTGCGACCATTTACGACGATGCGAACAGTGCAGTAGACCACAATCAGCTTGTGATGGAGACGATGAAGAAGGTTGCGCTGCGCCATAACCTTGTCTGCCTGCTCCATGAGAAACCGTTTGCCGGGGTAAACGGTTCCGGTAAGCACAACAACTGGTCGCTGTGCACCGACGACGGCGTGAATCTTCTAGATCCGGGTGTGACCCCGCACGAAAACATTCAGTTCCTTCTTGTTCTCGCCTGCATTTTGAAGGCCATTGACACGCACGCAGATCTGCTCCGTCAGTCCGCATCCGATGTCGGAAATGACCACAGACTAGGCGCAAACGAAGCACCGCCGGCAATCATCTCCGTATTCCTGGGCGATCAGCTGGACGACGTCGTAAGACAGCTTGTGGAGACCGGAGAAGCCAAGAGCTGCATTGAGGGCTCGAAGCTGGAGACCGGCGTATCCACACTTCCGGATTTTGAGAAAGATGCGACAGACCGGAACCGTACCTCACCGTTTGCCTTCACTGGAAATAAATTTGAATTCCGTATGGTTGGATCCTCCGATTCCATCGCAAGCCCGAATACGACGCTGAATGCGATTGTGGCAGAGGCTTTTGCGGAGGCAGCAGACCGTCTGGAAGGCGTGGAAGACTTTGATATGGCAGTGCATGACCTGATCAAAGAGTACTTAACAAAGCATCAGAGAATTATCTTCAACGGAAACGGATATTCCGAGGAGTGGGTTGCAGAAGCAGAGAGAAGAGGGCTTCCGAACATCAAGTCGATGGTAGACGCTGCCGCAACGCTGACGACGGAAAAAGCAGTTACACTGTTTGAGAAATTCAACATCTTTACACAGGTTGAGCTGGAGGCCCGTGAGGAAGTGCTCTATGAGACCTACGCAAAGATGATTAACATCGAGGCGCTGACGATGATTGATATGGCCTGCAAGCAGATCATTCCGGCAGTTGTAAAATATACGACAAGACTGGCAGAATCGATTTCCGCTGTAAAGAGCGCATGCCCGCAGGCAGATGTGAGCGCACAGTCCAAACTCCTTGTCAAGATCTCTTCTCTGTTGGGAGAGGTAAAGAAGGGCGTGGAGGATTTGAAGGCCGCTCAGGAATCAGCCGCTTCCAAGGGATGTGAGAAAGCCATTGCCCATGCATACCATGATGAGGTAATGCCTGCCATGTCTGCGCTGAGAGCACCTGCGGATGAACTGGAGACACTCGTAGACAGAGATCTCTGGCCGCTGCCGACATATGGAGACCTGCTGTTCTACGTATAACACGTCAGACGATACAGACCGGAAAAAGGAGGAGCAAGCCGAAGGCGGAAACGATACGCGGTCATTCACAGTTTGTTAACATTTCTTTCAAAAAAGGTTAACACGATTAACATGCTTTTTTCAAGATTGCGGGATATACTGATCTTGTCAGAAGGAAATGAAAGACAGCCTTCTGGATGAAAAGACAGCAATATCGTTTCATTAAGCTTATTGGATTCGTTGCGGCAGTTTGGAAGACTCGCAAAAATCAGTTTCGTTTCGGGGCAGGAAAAGCCGCATTGTCGGAAGTCCCAGACGGCTGCAACTCATATTTTCATATAAGGATGCCCGGCATCCGCTCCTCCTTCTTTTTTCAGAGACTGCAGCAAAATAAAATGAATGATTATTCATCTTATTTTGCTGCAGTCTCTGTTTGTCTTGTCACAGGGCAATCCAAAGCGGGGGGAGAACAGGAGAAACAATGATTGAGAGAAAAATTGGAGCGGGAAGAAGTGTTTTTTTTACGGATGACGCGGATCTTGCGCGAGAGATGATTCAGTCGGGGGAGGCCGTCATCGGAATGTTGGACTGGAATGGCAAAGATCAGGACTGGTCGAACGTTCCCTACCTGATCGCACAAAATGTGTGGGAAGTGGAGGACTGGTACCTTGAAGAAGCCTGGTGCCGCTGTCACGGTCAGCCGATTGTCATCGGGACGATCCGGGACGGACAGAAAGCGTATCGCCTGCGGGAAATGCGCCCGGAGGAGATCGGGAAGTTGTACACATTGTATGAGGACAGCGCCATCAAACGGTGGATTCCGCCCCTTGATTCGGACGTTTCTGTGGAAAAAGCCAAGGCAAGCGCCTACGTCAAATATCAATATGAGATATACGGGTGCGGGATTTGGGTTTTGGAGGAGGAGACGAGCGGAGCGTTCGTGGGAAGAATCGGCGTGGAGACCGATTGGTGCGAGGGAGAAGTCCGATTCTTTCTTGGATACCTGACGGCGCCCTCGATCAGAGGACACGGAATTGCCAGACAGGCCTGCCAGCTGGCACTGGATTATGTGAAAATGCGCCAGGATCCGCAGGAGATCTGGTGCAAAATCGCTTGCGGAAACATTGCCTCTCAAAAACTCGCCGAAAGACTCGGATTTGTCTGCCAAAAAGAAGAGGATGGACAAATGCTTTGGAAAATGGAAGAAAAAAAAGATTGAAAAAGGGCAGGATGTTCGATATAATAATGTACACAGAATGCAAGACAGAGACGCGAGTGCCATCCGGGAAAAAGGCAGTCGGGATTCGGGAGAAAGACGGGGAAAGGATGGAAATATATGGACTCCATACAGTTAAAAGCAATGGCAAAAATCAATCTCGGACTGGATGTCATCCGAAAACGGGAAGATGGATATCATGAAGTGCGAATGATTATGCAGACGGTCAATGTGTATGATCGAATCGAATTGAGAAAACGGTCGGATTCGCAGATTCGCCTGACGACGAACCTGCATTACCTTCCAGTCAATGAGAACAATCTGGCATACAAGGCGGCAAAACAGATCCTGGATGAATTTCCTTTCCTCGGCGGGGTGGACATTCAGCTTCAAAAGCACATCCCAGTGGCGGCGGGGATGGCAGGCGGAAGTTCGGATGCCGCCAGCGTGCTGCACGGGATGAACCAGATGTTTGCGCTGAACTTGTCTCTGGAAGAACTGATGGCAAGAGGCGTCCGGATTGGAGCGGATGTCCCGTATTGCCTGATGGGGGGAACGGCGCTGGCAGAGGGAATCGGAGAGAAACTAACGCCTCTTGTGTCGGCTCCTTCGTGCTATGTTCTCCTGGCAAAGCCGCCCTACAATATCTCAACAAAATTTGTATACGAAAACCTCCACGCGGATCAGCTCAAACCGTGTCAGCATCCGGACATTGACGGACAGATCGAAGCCATCCTCCGGAATGATCTGTACGGGATGGCGCAGCGGATGGGAAATGTGCTGGAGACGGTGACGATTCCGGCCTGCCCTGTCATAGCACGCATCCAGACGATGATGAGGGAGAGCGGAGCGCTGAATGCGATGATGAGCGGAAGCGGGCCGACGGTATTTGGCCTGTACGACGACGAGAAGAAAGCCAAAGATGCGTATTGGAACTTAAAAGGAAAAAATGTGGCGGATCAGGTCATTCTCACGAAAATGACCGATGCGGCATATGAGATGGATGTCTTATAACGAGCGCCAAAAGCGGCAGGCGTGCAGCGAATTGCGGGAAAGGAGATGTAGTGCATGAATCTTACTCTTAATATGAACGAATACCTCCCCCTGAGGGACGTCGTATTCCAGACACTGCGCCAAGCAATTTTGAAAGGCGATCTGGCGCCCGGAGAACGGCTGATGGAGGTGAAGCTGGCAAACCGCCTCGGCGTAAGCCGCACCCCCATCCGGGAGGCGATTCGGATGCTGGAGCTGGAGGGGCTTGTTGTCATGGTTCCCCGCAAAGGCGCGGAAGTGGCGCGGATCTCGGAGAAGAGCCTGCGGGATGTGCTGGAAGTTCGCGGAGCACTTGAGGAATTGTCTGCCAGCCTGGCCTGCGAGCGCATGGAGAAGGAAGAGGAGGAGCTGCTCCGACAGGCGGTTGTGGAATTTAAAGATGTTGTCTTTGGAGATAATCTCATCGCCATCGCACAGAAAGATGAGCAATTTCACGACGTTATCTACCATGCGACAAAAAACGCAAAGCTGATTCTTATGGTAAACAATCTCCGGGAACAGATGTACCGATTCCGCATGGAATACATCAAAGACAAGAACAAGCGGACTGCGCTGGCGGAGGAACACGAGGCAATTTTGACGGCAATTCTCGCCCGGGACGTAGAAGGGGCAAAAGAAGCGCTGCGCAGACACATCGAAAATCAGGAATTGACGGTGATTCAGAATCTAAAAGAAAATCAGACCTGACAAAAGGAGAGATCAGATCGGGAAAGGACTTTCCCCGATCCGATCTCTCCGGTGCTTTATTCGCGATACTGCGGGCGCATCGGGGAAGCTTTCTTTCCCCTATCCGATTTCGTTTTTTTCCCGGGCAAGCTGTTCGGTGAGCATTGTCTGAACAACCTGCTGGGTGTAGGCCCCCGCAAACTTTCGCTGCTCTCTCGGGAGCTCGCGAAGCAAGATGGGCTCTCCGAACACGACGTGGACGTTTGCGCCGTGAATCCACGGGACATGATTTTCCAGAATGTCCGCTGTGTGGGTCATAACGACCGGGATAACCGGACAACCGCTTTTTTCTGCAATCTTTAGGCTTCCCTCCTTATACGGGAGCAGTGTTCCCTCCTCCCCTTTGTTTCGGGTTCCTTCCGGATAAATCCAGACAGAGATTCCGGACTTGATCTGCTCGATTCCTTTGAGGATAGTTTTCAGTCCTTCCTTCATGTTCTCCCTGTCAAGAAAGAGACAGTGCAGATTGCGCATCCACAAGTTTACGATCCAGAAATGATCCAGTTCCTTCTTGGCCACAAATCCGCATTGCCCTTTCACGAGAACGTATCCGATGAGGATGTCAAAGTAGCTCCGGTGGTTTCCGACATACAAAACCGGCTGGTCATCGGGGATGTGCTCTCTTCCCTCTACAGTAAGCTTGACACCGGCCAGAAAGAGGCAAATCCGGAAAAACCACTGGACAAAGGCGAGAGAGCTTTTGCTCTGGAGCGATGGACGAAAGCGCCCGATGATCCACTCGATTCCCAGCGGAATCAGGCTAAAGATGATAAAGAGAAAAATAAACAGGTAAAAGAAAACGGTGCGAACCGCACAAAAGATAGATTTTAGCATATCCAATACCTCTCTTGTAGAATTTCGATCTTTCGCGTTCTTTCCCCATCATATCAGCTAAAAAAACATCCGTCAATGTTTTTTTGGATCTTCCAGTGTCTCTTTCTCCTTCTCGACAAAAACGCCCCGTCCGTACAGTTCAGTCAGAGATTTCAGGTGAGCGGCAAGACCGTCGGTCAAATATTCCGGACGATAGCGGAATGCCCAGTTTCCGGCCGCCACGGAAGGCGTGTTCATCCGGCAGTCGTTTCCAAAACCGAAGACATCCTGGATCGGGAAGATACAGTATTTTGCAATGCTGGCCATCGCAGTGCGGATGAAATCCCAGTGAATGGAGCGCCCGTCGGTGTTCATAAAGCGGCGCACACGATCCTGAAGCTCTGGCTCGGCGTTGAAATACCATCCGAGCGTCGTCTCGTTGTCATGGGTGCCAGTGTAGCAGATGCAGTTGGATGTGGAGAAATGGTGCGGGAGAAGGTCATTGTCAAGCGGGTCGGTGAAAGCAAACTGGAGCACTTTCATACCCGGAAGATCAAATCCGTCCCGCAAAGCCTCCACCTCATCGGTAATGATTCCGAGATCTTCTGCCCAGATGGGGAGATTGTCCCCTAACTTCTGCTCGATGGCGCGAAACAGGTCTGCGTCAGGGCCTTTCCGCCATGTTCCGCTGATGGCTGTCTTAGAGTCTGCCGGGATGGCAAAGTACGCCTCAAATCCGCGGAAATGGTCGATGCGGATAAAGTCAACTTGCGTCAGCTGATGCTCAATGCGCTTGATCCACCATTCATATCCGGTGGATTTGTGATAATCCCAGTCATAGAGAGGGTTGCCCCAGAGCTGCCCGGTTGCTGAGAAACTGTCCGGCGGAACGCCTGCGACAACGGTTGGATATCCTTTGCTGTCGAGCTGGAACAGTTTCCGGTCATTCCAGACGTCAGCGCTGTCCAGAGAAACGAAAATCGGAATGTCGCCGATGATGCGGATGCCGGCCTCGGCGGCGTACGCCCGGACATCCTCCCATTGGCGGAAGAAAATAAACTGGATAAATTTGTAGTACACAATGGATGATGCCAGTTTTCTGCGCCACTTTGCTTTGATGGCCTCGTCCGGATCTCTCAGATCGTCCTCCCACTCCAGCCAGGAACGCCCGTCGTGGAAGTCTTTTCCTGCCATAAAAAGCGCGTAATCGTCCAGCCAGGAAGCGTTTTTCTCGCAGAAAGACTCGTACTCCTCCGTCAGAACCGGGTCGTTTTGCGCAGCAAACCGCTCACAAGCTTTTTTGAGGAGCATGGTCTTATAAGGGATGATATACCCGTAGTCGACCAGATCCCGGTTGAAAACGGGCAGATTTTGAAGATCCTCTGGGAGCAGAAGTCCCATCTGTGCCAGCCGGTCCGGGCTGATCAAAAGGGGCTGTCCTGCAAAAGCGGAAAATGCCTGATATGGAGAGTCTCCAAAACCGGTAGGTCCAAGAGGGAGAATCTGCCAAAGCTTTTGCCCGGACTTTTTCAGAAAGTCAATGAAATCGTAGGCACCCTGACCAAAATCTCCAATTCCATACGGGGACGGAAAAGAGGTTGGATGAACGAGAATGCCGGAATAACGTTCTGTCATTGCCATAAGTCTTACCTCCAAAAACAAGATAAAAATAGTATACCATTTTCCCAATGCCGCGCAAGCAAAATGTAAATATTTTTGTAAGCTTAACGAAAAACTGGTATAGATAATAAAAAATTGATATAAGTTTGTGCTGCGCAAAACGAAAAATTTGTCTATGGACAATTCTTTGAAAGCATACTAAAATGGGAATCGTTGAAAGGAAATTCCGGCAGGTCATGAGAAAAACGCCAGAGAGACGGGATGCAAGGCAGGCGGTCGGAAGAGGAAATGCGGTATGAATGATACAGAGATGAGACAATATTTGAAAGAGCGCTCCCTGGGAGGAATTGTCCTGGGGCTTGACACGATGCGGGAGCTGATGAATCGGCTTGGAAATCCGCAGGATCAAATCCAGTGGATTCATGTGGCGGGAACGAACGGAAAAGGTTCGATTGCGGCATTTGTATCTCAGATTTTGGGAGAAGCGGGATATCCGGTAGGACGCTACTGCTCTCCGGCTGTATTTTGCGAGGAGGAGAAAATCCAGACATTTTCCGGGGAGACAAAAACATGGGACAACATTTCCAGGGAGGAGATGGCAGAGCTGATGACGCGCATCCGGGGCGCGGCGGAGGCGATGGAGTCGGAGGGGCTGGCAGGCCCGACCGTGTTTGAGCTGGAGACGGCGATGGCATTTTGCCATCTTGCCCGCAAGCAGTGTGCCTATGCGGTGCTGGAAACGGGGATGGGAGGTGACCTGGACGCAACCAACGTCGTAAAGACGGTCTGCTGCTCGGTGTTTTCCTCCATCAGCATAGATCACAGCCGCTTCCTCGGAGATTGTCTGGAAGAGATCGCGGGACATAAGGCCGGAATCATAAAGCCCGGGCGCCCGGTCGTGATGGCCGAGCAAAAACAATCGGTGGAGTCGGTCATAAAGGCCAGATGCGAGGCGATGCACAGCACACTCTGGGCGGTCAACAGCGGGAAACTGCAGGTGATACAAGACGATGCGGAGGGCCAGACGCTCTGCTATGGATCGTTTCCCCCTGTCCACACGTCTCTTGTCGGCGTTTTTCAGAGAGAAAACATTTCCGCGGCGCTGGAAACCGTTTGCTGCCTTCGGGAGGAAGGTGTTGTGATCTCCGAGGATGCGGTAAAAAAAGGAATTCAAAATACAGTGTGGCCGGGCAGGATGGAGCGGGTCGGCACGAACCCGTGGATCTTTCTGGACGGGGCACACAACCCGGATGCGGCGGAAAAACTGGCGAAAACACTGCAAAAGTATTTTACAAACAAGAAGATTGTATATATAATGGGAGTATTGGCGGATAAAGATTATCCGTCTGTTCTGCGCCATCTGGGAACGCAGGGAAGATGCTTCTTTACGATTACCCCGAAGAATTTGCGGGCGCTGGGGGCGGAGCGCCTGAGGGAAGCCGTGAGAGAAAAGCTTCCGGGAATGCCGGTGGAGGCGATGCATTCTGTGCGGGAGGCGCTGACGGCCGCACGCCGGGAAGCGGGGCGTGACGGCGTCATTGTCGCGTGCGGATCTCTCTCTTTTTTGAGGGAGTTCAAAACGGTGCTGGGAGAGGAAGAAGAATGAGAAATCAAGGAAATCGAGGTGTTTCATATGGATAAAGCGAAAATTGAGCAGGGAGTCAGGCTCCTGCTGGAAGGCATGGGGGAAGACCCAAACCGGGAAGGATTGCTTGGCACTCCAGAGCGGGTGGCCAGAATGTATGAGGAGATTTACGGCGGACTTGGCAGGGATGCATCAGAGCATCTGTCGCGCACATTTGAGTCTTCCGGGCAAGAACTTGTTCTGGAAAAAGGGATTGATTTGTATTCCACCTGCGAACACCATCTCCTTCCGTTCTACGGAAAAGCGCACATCGCCTATCTTCCCGATGGGAAAGTGGCAGGGCTGAGCAAACTGGCCAGGACGGTAGAAGTATATTCCAGAAGACCGCAGATTCAGGAACGGCTCACGGCTCAGATTGCGGATGCCATTATGGAGTACCTTCAGCCCAAAGGCGTGATGGTTGTCATCGAGGCAGAGCACATGTGCATGACGATGCGCGGCATCAAAAAACCCGGGACGAAGACGATGACGTACGCCTGCCGCGGGACGATCCAAGAAGATCCGCTCATGATTGACCGGATTCTCCGGATGATTTCGGGCTGAGAAAAAGCGGACGGAAACGAAAAAACGAAAGCGCGGGCCAGTAAAAAAAGAGGCGGACATTGCGGGCAGAACAGGAGAAGAGAGAAGCATGAAAATCGGAGCGACACAATTTGATTTGGACCGTCGTGTGTATGTGATGGGAATTTTAAATGTCACACCGGATTCCTTTTCGGACGGAGGAAAATGGAACCGGACAGATGCTGCCCTTGTCCATGTGCAGCAGATGATCCGGGAAGGGGCAGACATCATTGACATAGGAGGAGAATCGACGCGGCCGGGATATACCGCGCTCGGGAAAGAAGAGGAGATCAACAGAGTGGTGCCGGTCATTGCGGCCGTCAAGGCCCGGTTCGACATTCCTGTTTCCATCGATACGTCTAAGGCAGACGTGGCGGAGGCCGCAATCCGGGCAGGCGCGGATATGATCAACGACATTTGGGGGTTCCGGGGAGACGGGCAGATGGCTCGAGTGGCGGCAAAGTATCAGGTTCCATCCTGTTTGATGCACAACCGGAAAGAAGCCGTGTATGAAGATTTCATGCGCGATGTCTGTGCGGATTTGCAGGAAAGCATTCGGATTGCCCGCGAGGCAGGGCTGGAGAGAGAGAACATTATTCTGGATCCCGGGATCGGGTTTGCAAAAACGCAGGAACAGAATTTGCTGCTCATGAATCGTTTGGACGTCATCCGGGAAATGGGATATCCGGTTCTTTTGGGAATTTCCAGGAAATCGATGATCGGCGCTGTGCTGGGGCTTCCGGTAGAAGAGCGGGAAGAGGGGACGATTGCCGCAAACGTGCTCGGAATTCAGAAAGGATGCTCTATCATCCGGGTTCACGATGTTTTAAAAAACAAGAGGGCGGCGCAGATGGCGCAGGCCATCCTGCAGGCAGAGTAGTGTGCAGACAATAGACAGGAGATCAGAGGGAGAAAGATGGATCAGATTCGAATAAAAGACCTTCAAGTATTTGCAAATCATGGGGTGTTTCCGGAAGAAACGGTGCTCGGGCAAAAGTTTCTCGTGTCGGCGGATTTGTTTGCAGATACGAGAAAAGCGGGGCGCCTGGACGATCTGTCCTGTTCCATCCACTATGGAGAGGTGGCAAAGCAGATCGATTCCTTCCTGCGGGAGCATACGTATCAGCTTTTGGAGGCGGCTGCGGAGGCGCTGGCGAGAGAACTTCTCCTGACGCGCCCCCTTCTTTTTGGAATTACGCTGGAAATCAAAAAGCCGTGGGCGCCGGTTGGACTTGGAATGGATACGGTATCGGTAAAAATTCACCGCAGCTGGCACACGGCCTATGTCGCGCTCGGCTCCAATCTGGGAGCGAAAGAGCAATATTTAAATCTGGGAGTGGAGCACCTAAAAAGCCATCCGGATATCCGAGTAAACAAAATCTCTTCCTATTATGTGACGCAGCCCTACGGCGTTGTAGACCAGGACGAATTTCTGAACGGATGCATGGAAATTCAAACGCTTCTGACGCCGGAGGAGCTTCTCGATGTCTTGCAGGAGGGAGAGCAAAAGGCCGGGCGCAAGCGTGTGCGCCGCTGGGGACCGAGGACACTGGATCTGGATCTTTTGTTTTATGACAAAGAAATATTGGACACTCCGCGCCTTTTGGTGCCGCATCCGGAAATCGAAAAACGGGACTTTGTGTTAGAACCGATGAATGAGATTGCCCCCTGGCTGCGCCACCCGATTCATCATAAAACGATGCGGGAATTGTGGGAAGCGTGGCAAAAACAGGCCGGAGAAAACATGACAGGAAGACAAAACGGTGTGTAGAGAGAGGAAATATATGGGAGACTTATCGGAAATCCGCAGAGAGCTCGATGACATTGACGGACAGATTGTGGAACTGTTTCGGAAGCGGATTGCGCTCAACCGCAGCGTGGCAGAATACAAAGCGGAGCGAAACATGCAGATTCAGGACAAGAAACGGGAGAAGGAAAAATTATCTGCCGTCACATCCGGCATACAAGAGCCGTTTCTTCGCCACGCGGTCAAAGATCTGTTTGTCCAGATTATGGCGATTGGAAGACGGTATCAATACCGCATTCTCACAGAAATGGGAAAGGAAGACCCGATCACTTTTGAGGCGATCGATCACATCCCCGTGTCCAAGATCCGGGTCGTCTATCAGGGCGTTCCGGGAGCGTACAGCAACGCGGCGCTCGTGCAGTTTTTCGGGAAGGACGTTGCCCACGCTCCCGTAGTGACCTGGTCGGACGCGATGGCAGAAGTCAGCCAGGGGAAGGCAGATTACGCGGTGCTCCCCATTGAAAACTCGACAGCCGGCATGGTGGGGGACGTCTACGATCTTTTGATGGAATATGACAACACCATCGTCGCGGAGACGTATCTGAAAGTAGAACATTGTCTTTTGGGGCTTGCGGGGGCTTCCATCGAGAAGATTCAGACCGTCTATTCTCATCCGCAGGGGCTGATGCAGTGCGGCCGCTATCTGGACAGCCACAAAAACTGGAAGAGAATTGGCGAGAACAATACGGCGGTCAGCGCCAGAAAAGTGGTGGAGATGGGAGACCCGACGCAGGCAGCCATTGCCAGCCGCTCGGCGGGAGAGCTGTGCGGACTGACCATCCTGGAAGAGGGAATCAACGACAACAAAAAAAATGTGACAAGATTTATCATTGTGAGCAAGCGAAAACAATACAAAAAAGATGCGCGAAAAATCAGCATCTGCTTTGAAATTCCCCACGAGAGCGGTTCGCTCTATCAGATTTTGGCGCATTTTATTTTCAACGATTTGAACATGACAAAGATTGAGTCGCGCCCCATCCCGGGACGGAACTGGGAATATCGATTCTATGTCGATTTTGAGGGAAATTTGAGCGAGCCTGCCGTGCGCAATGCGCTGATGGCAATAGAGAAGGAATCCAATCACCTTCGTATTCTTGGAAACTATGGAGGAGCTGTCTAGGATGAGAGAAAAACTGGTACTGTACCGCGATGTTCCCTGCAAAACGCTGTTTCATCAAATGCAGCGGCTGATTGCGGCTGTGCAAAACGATGAGGTCCGGGAGTGGGAAGAGGCGGAAACCGTATACTACGACTGTGTGCATGAGCTGATTGAACTTTCCGGGGAGTACGGACTGGAAGGAAACCTGTGGCATTGCTATCTCGCATTTGTGCTGGCCAATGCGGAGAATGCATTCTCTACAAGCTGTGAGATCACCGGGCCGCAGAAGGGAAGCGTCAATCGGATGGCAATGCATGACTTCTCCATTTTAAAGAATCTGTTTGACTTTGATCTGGAGAATCTGGACCGCAGATTTGGCGACTGCATGGGGAGAGAACTGAAAGACTACCACAATGGGGGACATACGACAAAAGTGTTCAACAAGCGGGTCCGGGACCGCATCTGCGAGCTGGCGGGGCTGCTGGCAAAAGCAGACTCGATCGAAGAATTCTACCAATGCGTTGCCGAATTTTATCGCGAATTCGGTGTGGGAACGTTTGGGCTTCACAAGGCATTTCGAATTGAGCACGACGAGAGAGACAAACCGATCCTCGTGCCGATCACCTGCATTCAGCACACATCGCTGTCGGATCTTGTCGGATATGAGATACAAAAGAAAAAGCTGATCGAAAATACGAAAAGTTTTGTCGAGGGACGCCCGGCCAACAACTGCCTTTTGTTTGGGGACAGCGGAACGGGTAAATCATCCTGCATCAAGGCGATTTTAAACGAGTACTATGACAGGGGGCTGCGCATGATTGAAATTTACAAGCACCAATTTCAGGACTTGTCTGCGGTCGTCAGTCAGATCAAAAACCGGAATTACCGCTTTATTATCTATATGGATGACCTTTCCTTTGAAGAATTTGAGATCGAGTACAAATATCTCAAGGCAGTGATCGAGGGCGGATTGGAACGCCGGCCGGACAATGTGCTGATCTATGCCACATCAAACAGAAGGCATCTGATTCGGGAAAGCTTTGACGACACAAACGATTATGACCATGATCTGCACTCCTCGGACACGGTGCAGGAGAAGCTGTCGTTAGCCGCTCGCTTTGGGGTGACAATTTACTTTGGCGCGCCTGGAAAGAAAGAGTTCCAGACGATTGTGCAGGAACTTGCAAGGAAAGCGGAAATCCGGATGGACGAGAAGGAACTGCTTGCGAAAGCCGGGCAGTGGGAGTTAAGCCACGGAGGAATGTCCGGGAGAACTGCCGCACAGTTTATCACATATCTAAAAGGACAGCAGTGAAATGAGAGGATCTCAGGGCCAAACAGCAGTTTGCCCCTGAGATCAAAAAAAAGAACCATTTAGCAAATAACGCAAGATGCTTTGCTAAGTGGTTCTTTCGCGAATATAAGAACTTCCGTCAGGAGGGGGGAGGGGGATTCATATTGGAGAAAAACCTGACGAAAGGGGGTCATCTCAATGAGGTTCCTCATTTGGATGAAAACAGTATACCATAAAGTATATTGTGTGTAAATGGGCAAAAATCACAATATTTATGTCGCGTTGTGTCGTTTTGTTGTGACTGTTCTGCGTGAAATCATAGCGCCGCAGGCAAAACCATTGGGATCACTGCACATTTTTGACAAAACATTCGCCGGGAGGGGATCAAAGCGGATGTTCCAAGGCGGCGGGACAGTGTCTTTTGCATTCTGCCTGTAATATTTTAATAGTAAAAGAACAACTTGCAGGAAAATGGAATGATTTATTTAGACCACGCAGCGACTTCGGGCGTCTGTCCCGAGGTGATGGAAGAGATGATTCCTTATTTTACGAAGTATTACGGAAATCCATCCAGCGTGTATGGATTTTCGGATATTTCCAAAAAGGCAGTGAAAAAATCCCGCGCACTGCTTGCCGATGTCATCGGAGCAATGCCGGAGGAAATATATTTCACATCAGGCGGGTCCGAATCGGACAACTGGGCGATTCAGGGTGTGATGACGGCTGGACAGAAAAAAGGAAAACACCTGATGACGAGCAAAATAGAGCACCATGCGGTAGAGCGAACGTGTGCGTTTCTGGAGAAGAACGGATATGATGTGACATGGCTGGATGTGGGGGAAGACGGGCGCATCCGTATGCCGCAGTTGGAGCGGGAGATTCGGCCGGATACACGTCTGGTCTCTGTGATGATGGCAAACAATGAGACGGGAACGATTCAGCCGATCGCAGAAATCGGGCGTCTGACAAGGAGCAGAGGCATTTTGCTCCACACGGATGCGGTGCAGGCATTTTGTCAGATTCCAATTCAGGTCAATGCGATGAAAGTGGATCTTCTCAGCGCCAGCGCGCATAAAATAGGAGGTCCAAAGGGGATTGGATTTCTGTACATCCGCAGAGGCGTGACGCTGGAGCCGCTGATTCACGGGGGAGGCCAGGAGCGCGGGATGCGGGCAGGAACAGAATTTGTCCCCGGAATTGTGGGATTTGCCAAAGCCGCACAGCTTGCCGAGAAGAAGAGGAGAGAGCAGACAAGAAAGAAACAGATGCTGCGGGATTACCTGATCGAGCGCGTCGTGCGGGCCATTCCCTACACAAGAGTCAACGGGAGCCGTCGGTACCGGCTTCCGGGAAATGTAAATCTCAGCTTTCAGTTTGTCGATGGGGGAGCGCTTCTTCGGATGCTGGACATGGAAGGAATCTGTGCCTCTGCCGGTTCCGCCTGCAGCAGCGGGCAGTCCAAACCGTCCCACGTTCTGACTGCCATGGGCGTCCCGAAAGAATTGGCGTACGGATCCCTTCGCCTGACGCTCGGGGAGGAGAATACAAAAGAGGAGATGGACGTTGTCGTGGAAAAGCTGACGAACATCGTTGGCCAGCTGCGGGAATATTCCTCCGAATACCGGCAGATGATCTCAGGGAAAAAAGAGGGGATCGCGCCGCGGCGAAAGGGATCTCTGTGAAACAAAACGATCGGATAGGGAAGTTTCTCCTCCCTATCCGATCGTTTTGGATCCAGCAAATATTACAGCTCGCAGTTGTTGACGGTCCGCGGGAAAGGAATGACATCGCGGATGTTGCTCATTCCGGTCAGATACATGACACAGCGCTCAAACCCGAGGCCAAACCCTGCGTGTCTTGCAGAACCGTATTTGCGCAGGTCCAGATAAAAGTCATACTGTTCTTTCTTCAGACCGAGCTCGTCCATGCGGGCCGATAAAACGTGCAGATTGTCCTCCCTCTGGCTTCCGCCGATGATCTCCCCGATTCCCGGAACAAGACAGTCCATGGCGGCGACGGTCTTGCCGTCTTCGTTCAGCTTCATATAGAAGGCTTTGATTTCCTTTGGATAATCCGTCACAAAGACAGGGCGCTGGAAGATCTGCTCGGTCAGGTAGCGCTCATGCTCGGTCTGCAGGTCGCATCCCCAGGAAACCGGATATTCAAACTGATCGTTGTGTTTTTGAAGAATGTCAATTGCCTCTGTGTACGTAACCCGGGCGAACTCTGACGTCATAACGTGGTGCAGGCGGTCCAAAAGTCCTTTGTCCACGAACTGATTGAAAAAGGCCATTTCTTCAGGGGCTTTCTCCAGCACATAGGAGATGATGTATTTTAACATGTCTTCTGCCAGCTGCATATCGTCTTTTAAGTCGGCAAAGGCAATTTCCGGTTCAATCATCCAAAACTCCGCCGCGTGGCGCGTTGTATTGGAGTTTTCTGCGCGAAACGTGGGGCCAAATGTATAAATGTTTTTGAAGGCCATCGCGTACGTCTCGCCGTTTAACTGTCCGCTTACGGTCAGGTTGGTCGGCTTTCCGAAAAAGTCCTGGCTGTAATCAACGATCCCGTCCGCCTTCTTTGGAACGTTGGACAGGTTCATCGTTGTCACCTGAAACATTTCCCCAGCGCCCTCGCAGTCGCTTCCGGTGATGAGCGGCGTGTGAACATAGACAAATCCCCGCTCCTGGAAAAACTGGTGGATGGCATACGCGATCAGGGAGCGAACCCGAAATACCGCCTGGAATGTATTCGTCCTCGCTCTCAAATGGGAGATGGTGCGCAGATACTCAAAACTGTGGCGCTTTTTCTGGAGCGGATAATCCGGCGCGGAGGCACCCTCAACCGCAATCTCGTTTGCCTGAATCTCAAACGGCTGTCTGGCGTTTGGGGTAGCCACAAGCGTACCCCGAATAATCAGCGCTGCGCCTACATTGCACTTGCGGATCTCCGGGAAATTTGGCAGGGTGTCATGATATACGATCTGCAGAGGCTGGAAGCAAGTTCCGTCGTGCAGCACGATAAAGCCGAAAGACTTTGAGTCGCGGATGCTGCGAATCCAGCCGCCGACTTCAACCTCCTGATCCAGATACGTCTGGGTATGTTCAAATAATTCTCTGATGTTAATCAAATTCATCGCATGTTCCCTTTCTGAATCTTACAGTGGAAGATTCTCTCGCTACTAGTATATCTTTTTTTTTAGATTCTGCCAACTACTTTTTTTGCTTTTTCCCGATTCCGGGCCGTCGATTTTAAAAAAAAGGACTTGCAAATTTTATTTTTTCCGTTACAATAGACATGATAGACTGGAAAAAGGAGCGTGCCTGCCACGCAGATTGGAGTGTTGAAATGATTAGTGCAAATGGTATTACACTGCGATTGGGAAAAAAAGCACTGTTTGAAGATGTCAACATCAAGTTTACAGAGGGAAACTGCTATGGACTGATCGGCGCCAATGGTGCGGGGAAGTCCACTTTCCTAAAGATTTTGTCCGGGCAGCTGGAGCCGACAAACGGAACGGTTGCGATCACTCCGGGCCAGCGCCTTTCGGTACTGGAACAGGACCACTTTAAATACGACGATCAGGTTGTGCTTGACGTTGTTATGATGGGAAATGCGCGTCTTTTTGAGATTATGAAAGAAAAAGACGCGATTTATATGAAAGAAGATTTCAGCGATGAGGATGGAATTCGCGCCAGTGAGCTGGAAGCAGAATTCGCGGCCATGAACGGCTGGGAGGCGGAGGCCGATGCGGCCAGTCTGCTCAACGGGCTTGGCATTGAGGATGCGCTGCACAGCAAGGGGATGCGGGAACTCAACGGAAGCGAGAAAGTAAAGGTTCTCCTGGCAAGAGCGCTGTTTGGAAACCCGGACATCCTTTTGATGGACGAGCCGACCAACCACCTGGATCTGGCGGCGATCAGCTGGCTGGAGGAGTTTTTGATCAACTTTGAAAATACCGTCATTGTTGTATCTCACGACCGCTACTTCCTCAACAAAGTATGTACGTATATCGCGGACATTGACTACGGAAAGATTCAGCTGTATTCCGGAAACTATGACTTCTGGTACGAATCCAGTCAGCTGATGATCCGGCAGATGAAGGAGGCCAACCGCAAGAAGGAAGAAAAAATCAAAGAGCTGCAGGAATTTATTCAGCGGTTTTCCGCCAACGCATCCAAAAGCAAGCAGGCTACGGCGAGAAAACGTGCGCTGGAAAAGATCGAGCTGGATGATATCCGTCCTTCCTCCCGCAAATATCCGTACATTGATTTCCGTCCGGAGCGGGAAATCGGCAATGAAGTGCTGGAAGTCAAAGACCTGACAAAGACCATAGACGGTGTGAAGGTATTGGATCATCTGACCTTTACGCTTACAAGGGAAGACAAAGTCGCATTCGTCGGATCCAATGAGCTTGCGAAGACGACGTTTTTCCAGATCATTTCGGGAGAGATGGAGCCGGACTCTGGATCGTATAAGTGGGGCGTGACGACAAAGCAGGCCTATTTCCCGAAAGACAATACCGAGGAGTTTGACAACGATCTTGTCATTTATGACTGGCTGCAGCAGTTTTCTCCGATTAAGGACATCACCTACGTGCGCGGATTCCTTGGAAGGATGCTCTTTGCAGGGGATGACGGGGCCAAGAAAGTCCGGGTTCTGTCCGGAGGAGAGAAAGTGCGCTGCCAGCTGTCAAAGATGATGATTACCGGGGCCAATGTTCTCATCTTTGATGAGCCGACGAATCATCTGGACATGGAATCCATCACCGCCTTAAACAATGGAATGATCAAATTCCCGGGCGTGATTCTTTTCTCCTCCCGTGACCATCAGATCGTACAGACAACCGCAAACCGCATCATAGAGCTTTTGCCGGGCGGATACATCGACAAGATTACAACGTACGATGAATATCTGGCAAATGATAAGATGGCCATGAAGCGCCAGGTATACACGGTGAGCGGAAACGAAGAAGCCGAATAAGGAACAGGCCTGAAATGCGGCAGAGACGGGGGAGTGCATGGGAAACCAGCGCATTCCCCCGTTTCAATCGGAAAAGAAAGGATTTGATGTATGAAAGAGAAAACATGGGGGCTGTCGTCCTCCTCTCTCAAGCTGATTGCGGTCATTTCTATGCTGATTGACCACATGGGGTTTGTCCTGTTTCCCCAATACCCGCTGATGCGGGCGATCGGGAGACTGGCATTTCCGATCTACTGTTTTCTGATTACAGAGGGGGCAGCCCACACATCGAACTGGAAGCGCTATGCGCTGCGCCTTTTTTTGTTTGCCCTGATCTCGGAAATCCCGTTCGATCTGGCGATGGGAGGGCGATGGATTGACGGCTCCTACCAGAATGTATTCTGGACGCTGCTTTTGGGACTTTTGGCGATCGAGCTGTATGAGAAGAAAACATATCTGGCGTATGCAGGGATTGTCGTTCTTGTCCTGGCGGGAAATCTGCTCGGGACAGATTACGGGAGCGAGGGCGTCCTCTTAATCTGGCTTCTGCATGTCGTAAGAAAAGACGACATCCGGTGGGCTGCGGTTGTCGCGGCGGTATGGTGTCTCTGCTTTGGAGGCGTACAGCAGTGGGGGATGATCTCCGCGCTCTTTCTCCTCCTGTACAACGGAAAGCGGGGATGGAGCGGACTTGCCATCAAATATGCATTTTATGCGTTCTATCCGATTCATCTGCTCGTCCTGTATGCGGCCGCCCTGCTGAGAATCGGGTGAGAAGGAAAGGAAAAGAGGAATGAAAAAAATAGCGAGTTTTACGGTAAATCACTGCGCGCTCCTTCCGGGTGTGTATGTGTCGAGAGTGGATTATGCGGGCGCGGAACCGGTCACAACATTTGACATCCGGATAACCCGCCCGAATGAGGAACTGCCGATGAATACGGGGACGATTCATGCCATCGAGCATTTGGGGGCGACCTGGCTGCGCAGCAGAGAGGAGATTGCGCATCGGGTCATCTATTTTGGCCCCATGGGCTGCCGCACAGGGTTTTACCTGATTCTGGCCGGGGCGTACGTGTCCTCCGATATCGTTCCCCTGCTCAAGGAGATGTACGCCGACATCGCCGCCTTTTCAGAAAAAACAATTCCAGGGGCAACGCCCTTCGAGTGCGGAAACTACCGGGACATGGATCTGGAAGGAGCCAAAACATATGCCTCCTATTTTCGGCGATATGTGCTGGAACACATCGGGCAGGATCGGCTGAATTATCCGTCCGCCGGACAGCCGCAAGAGACTTGCCGGATTGAATCGGCATCGGCGCTGGCATCGCCCAGTGGGAGAGTGTAGCCGATGGAGATGAAGTTGTGGTACCGTAAGCCTGCCCGCCGGTGGGAGGAGACGCTTCCTCTCGGAAATGGAAGCCTTGGCGCAATGGTATGGGGGACAGTGGAGGAAGAACGGATCGGACTGAATCTGGATACACTCTGGTCCGGCTACGAGCGGGATAAGAACAATCCTCGTGCGCGGGCTGCGCTCCCAAAGGTGCGCCGGCTGATCGCCGAGGGAGAGTATGCCCAGGCCGAGGCGATGGCTGAGGAAGAGATGCTTGGAGAGTACAATGAGAGCTATCTTCCTCTTGGAACGATTCTCATCCGCAAAGAAACAGATCCGGGAACGCAGAGCAGAGAAAAAAGCAGACCGCATGGCGCCGAAGCCTATCAGCGGGAACTCGATTTGGAACGGGCCGTGGCGCGGGTTTCGTTTGAGGAGGCGGCGGGAGGGCGCCACGTGCGGGAATATATGGCTAGCTATCCCGACCAGGCGCTGATTGCACGCTACCGCTGGGATTCGCCGGAGTCAGAAGACAACTCCGGGGGAATGAACCTGTCCTTTTCTTTTTCGTCCGAGCTGCACTGCCAGGTCAGAGGAGAGGAAAACTGTCTTGCAATTCAGGGGCAGTGTCCCGAACATGTCGATCCGCAGCACATTCGTGACGGGGCATTCCCGGTTATCCAGGGGACAAGGGGAATGCGGTTTGCCGCGAGACTGATGGTGCTGCACTGCGACGGCGCTGTCTGGACAGAGAAAGATCAAATTGTGGTGCGCCATGCCAGGGAAGTGACGTTTGCCTTTGCCGCAGTCTGCCCCGGAACGCAGTCCGGACAGAACCTTTCCGGTGCGCCCTGCTGGGAAACGCTTCGAAAGAGACATATCAAAGATTACCGCGCCTTGTACCGGAACGTTTCCATCTATCTGGGACCGCAAAAAAAGAGTCCGACAGATGAGCGGCTGGCGGCACTGCGCAGCGGCGAGACAGACGAGGGGCTGTATGCGCTGTACTTTCAGTACGGGCGCTATTTGCTGATTTCCTCCTCGCGGGAGGGCAGCCAGCCCGCCAACCTGCAGGGAATCTGGAGCTGGGAATTTCGCCCCCCGTGGAACAGCAACTGGACGACGAACATCAATCTGCAGATGAATTACTGGCCGGCAGACACCTGCAACCTCTCTCCCTGCTTTGGCCCGTACCGGGATCTCCTGATGCGCATCTGTGAGAACGGAAAGAAGACGGCGCAGGTTCACTACGGGTGCAGAGGATTTGTCCATCACCACAATGCGGACTACTGGTGCAGCACCAATCCGGTCGGGATGGCCTATGGGGAGACGAAAGGGCGAAGAGGAGCCGCAGTGTGGTCTCTCTGGCCGATGGGAGGTGTCTGGCTGTGCCAGGAATTGTACCGCCATTATGAATATTGCCCGGATGCACGGGAGATGGAGCAGGTGCTGTACCCGATTCTTCGCGAGGCAGCGCTGTTTCTTCTGGACTGGGTTGTGGAGCAGGACGGGCAGTTTGTGACGTGTCCCTCCACCTCTCCGGAAAATCGATTTCTCAGCCCGAAAGGGGAAGCGTGCTGCCTCGCCTCGTCGTCCGCCATGGACCTGACGCTTACGCGGGAGCTGTGGGATCATTTTGAAACCGTATGTGAAATGCTGCACAAGGAAGATCCGATTCTTGCAGAGATTCGGGAAAAGAAAAAGCGTCTGCGCCCGATCTCCATCGGAAGCCGCGGACAGATTCTGGAGTGGGACAAGGAATACGGCGAGTCGGAACCGGGGCACCGCCATCTCTCCCATCTCTACGGACTGTTTCCGTCAGAGCAGTGGCAAAACGACCCGGACTTGAAAGAGGCATGCAGAATTTCCCTGAAGGAGCGTCTAAAACACGGCGGCGGACATACCGGGTGGAGCTGCGCCTGGATCATCAACCTGTTTGCCGTCCTGGAGGACGGAGAGAGCGCGTACGCATATTTGAAGCGCCTGCTCACCCACTCCACCTATGACAATCTGTGGGATGCGCATCCGCCATTTCAAATTGACGGAAATTTTGGCGCAATTGCGGCAATCGCCAACATGCTTGTGCAGCATCGGGGGGGATCCCTAAAACTTTTGCCGGCTCTCCCCGCTGAGTGGAAAGACGGATGGGTGAAAGGACTTTGCATCAAGAACGGTGAGACGATAGATCTTTCCTGGGAAAACGGAACGGTTAAGAAAGCGGTGGTTTCCCACCGGGGACAAGGAGAAAAAGAAATGGAGGATGCAGAATGGAGATGAAAGATTTTTCCCTTCAGGGGAAGGTTGCTCTTGTGACAGGAGCTTCCTATGGAATTGGATTTGCAATTGCCAGCGCATTTGCGGCGGTAGGGGCACGCGTTGTGTTCAACGACATTCGGCAGGAGCTTGTGGACAAAGGACTTGCCGCCTATGCCGCAGCCGGAATTGAGGCGAAAGGATACGTCTGCGATGTGACAGACGAGGCCGCTGTCCAGGCAATGGTCGCGCAGATTGAGCGGGAAGTGGGCGTCATTGACATTTTGGTGAACAATGCGGGCATTATCCGGCGGATTCCGATGACAGAGATGAGCGCAGAGGAATTTCGGAAGGTGATCGATGTCGACCTGAATGCGCCGTTTATCGTCTCAAAGGCCGTTATCCCTGCCATGATTCGAAAAGGACATGGCAAGATCATTAACATCTGCTCGATGATGTCAGAGTTCGGGCGTGAGACGGTGTCCGCGTACGCGGCCGCAAAAGGCGGATTGAAGATGCTGACAAGAAACATCGCCTCTGAGTACGGGCAGTACAACATTCAGTGCAATGGCATCGGTCCCGGATATATCGCGACGCCTCAGACGGCGCCGCTTCGTGAGACGCAGCCGGACGGATCCAGACATCCGTTTGACCAGTTCATTCTTGCCAAAACGCCTGCGGGCCGCTGGGGAGAGACGGCCGACTTACAGGGGCCTGCGGTATTTCTCGCCTCAGATGCGTCGAATTTTGTAAATGGGCTGATTCTGTATGTAGACGGAGGCATTCATGCCTACATCGGCAAACAGCCTGGCTGAAAACAGAACATGCGGGGAAGCAGACAGACCGCAGAAATGGAGCAAACTGCACGGAGATAAGGAGACGATGGACGACCATACAGAGAAACGGGATTATATTGAATTGCGCCCCAATGTCATTACGGTGGAAGAGTATTTGAAGCTGCGCAGGCTTGTCGGATGGAAAACACTCTCAAGGGAGCAGGCGCAAAGAGCGCTCGATCACAGTCTGTATACGCTTGGGGCCTATGTGGCGGACCAGCCGATCGGTATGGGGCGCATTGTGGGGGACGGAGCAGTCATCTGCTATGTGCAGGATCTGATCATTCCGCCTGCGGCACAGGGGATTGGAGTCGGCTCTCTGATTCTGGAAGCGCTAAAATCCTACGTGGAGAGCCTGAGAATAGAGGGGACGGAAATGATGCTCGATCTGATGTGTGCCAAGGGGCGGGAACAATTCTACCTGGGACACGGCTTTACAGCGCGCCCGACCGAGACGCTGGGACCTGGAATGATCCTGTATTTGACCGATCCCCCTGCAAAAAACGCCCAAAACGAACCCGGATGAGAATCATCCGACCACTGAAATACAAGAAACGGAGCCAGGGAAGCATTCTCCCCTGGCTCCGTTTCTTAGTAGTGCGCCTGGCGGCGCACGTTTCTAACGGGTGAAAGTCGTGTGTTCTGCAAGCTGTTATCAGCTTGCCAGTGAAAGTCTGGTCAAGGTAATCGCCA
>CASGAH010000015.1 GCA_949299375.1 uncultured Eubacteriales bacterium
GGCTCACCGCCTCCCCGTCCATGGGGCTGTCGGAGAAGGGAACCGAATACCCTTCCATATTTAATTCCGGCGCGTGGAAATAATCGCCGATATCCAGATACCGGTCAAAATTAAAATCGTATTCCGGATAACGGGCGCAGGCGCTCCACATCTGTAAAAACATCACCGTAAAGCTTCTTACCGCTTCTCCCTTGATACAGATGGCGTTATCCTTCCAGTGGCCGAACCGAACCTTCCGGTTGATATATTCGTCCGCCAGGTTCACGCCGCCCGTATAGGCCGTATGTCCATCGATCACAAGGATCTTTCTGTGATCCCGGTTGTTGTAATGTGTCGAGATCGTAGGGCGAATTGGCGCGAATACTTTACATTGAATCCCCAGCTCCCGAATCTGATCCGGATATCGGTATGGCAAAAGTGCAAGGGAACATGTCCCATCGTACATCAGGCGAACCTCCACCCCCTGCTGCACCTTTTCCTGGAGAATTTTTAACATTCTCCCCCACATGTATCCCTCTTTGATGATGAAGAATTCCAGAAAGATAAATTTTTCTGCGAGCTGCATCTGTTCGATCATCGTCTCAAACATTTTTTCCCCGATCGGAAAATATTGTACGCTGGAATTGTCGTAGATCGGGAAGGGACCATATTGATTCATATATCGGGACAAATTGGCGACGCCAGCGTTTTGCTGCCGAAGCGTTTGCATGACCCGCTCCTCCTGTTCGGAGAATTGTTTCGTGTCGCTGATTTCCATCTGGAGCTTTTTGTTGATGAGCCGGTGGCCGATCTGTGTATTCAAAAACACATACAAAAGTGAGCCAAACACCGGAAGCAGCAAAATCATGGCAACCCAGGACAGCTGGATGGATGGGTTTGTCGGCCGGTTGATCACATAGATTACAATGCTGACGGATAGAACCGCATACGCGACACTCGCGATGGGAACATATTGACTCAGCGAATTAAAAAACGAGAAGAGCAGTCCAACCTGGAGAAGAAGCAAAACCAAAATCACCGTTGTTCTTCCCAAAACAATTTGAAGCAGTCCCCGCTTCCCTTTTTCCAGCAGTAAAATTTTATCGGTCTCTTTTGTCATTGCGATTCTCCTTTCTGTGCGCATCCTGCATCTTTTTCGGTCCTCTGCACGTCGCGCTCTGTATGTTTATTTGTGACGCGGATCTTAGCGTCATGCAGCCCTCTGAGCCTGATATCATTATATCGCGCCCCCTGGAGAAAGTCAATCGCCGCACGGCGCTGCATTCCAGCCGACTCCCTCCCCATATGGCAGAAACACAAAAAGCCAGCAAATTTGCTGGCAAACAAGGCGGAGTGGGACGATAAGCCGGGTTATGTCGTTGGGTGATCATCTATCTAGTTCAGATGTCGCCACCTGAATCAAGCGACCTACCCGAAAGCAGACGGGCCGCCTTATGCTTTCTGTTTGGTCTTGCTTCGAATGGGGTTTACATGTGCCCTCCCTGTTACCAGGAAGGCGGTAGTCTCTTACACTGCCATTCCACCCTTACCAGCCGTCTGGCTGGCGGTATATTTCTGTTGCACTTTCCTTAGAGTCGCCTCCACCGGACGTTATCCGGCATCCTGCCCTGTGAAGCCCGGACTTTCCTCACCTGCGGTCTTTCGACACTTGCAGCCGCGATCACCTGTCCCACTCAACGAATTTCACTATACCACAAAAAAAAGGGATTGTAAAGCTTCTTTTGCCTGGAAAACCGCCTTGCAATTCTCCGTCTCTTTTCGTATACTAGAGGGAAGGATCACACCCGATCGGACCGGGTCACATTCCTTCTCCGATCCGATCCCAATGGCAGGACGCCATACAGCAGTTCGCCCCGCCGGAAAGGAAATTGCGCATGACATCTCCCACTTCTCCAATGAAACAAATTCTCCTGATCGCAACAGGGGGCACCATTGCATCGAAAAAAACCGATCAGGGGCTGGTTCCGATGATCACTTCGGAGGAAATTTTGTCCTACATTCCGGATGCCGCCTCCATGTGCCAGATCACAGCGCTCCAGCTGTTCAACCTCGACAGCACCAACATGAATTACCGGCACTGGCTGGAGATTTCCTCGTGCATTGAGCAGCATTACCGCGACTACGACGGATTTGTTGTGACGCACGGGACAGATACGATGGCTTACACCGCGGCGGCTCTCTCCTACCTGATTCAAAACAGCCGCAAGCCAATCGTCCTCACCGGTTCACAGCGCTCCCTCGACGTAAAAGAGTCGGACGCCCGGATGAACCTTTTAAATGCCCTTCAATACGCCTGCGATGACCGCGCAAGCGGCGTCCATCTCGTCTTCGACGGCAAGGTGATTCTTGGAACCCGCGCCAAAAAGACGAGAACGAAAAGCTTCAACGCATTTAACAGCCTTGATTTCCCGGAAGTTGCCGTTATACGGGATCGGCGTCTGATCTATTATATTGAAGAAACCGTAACGCCCAACGCCCTCACCTTCTACCATACGCTCAATCCCCGCGTTTTTGTTCTCCGTCTGATTCCTGGAATGTCCGCGGACATTTTCCCGTTTCTTAAGGAGCGCTACGATGCGGTTGTCATTGAGAGCTTTGGCGTCGGCGGCGTCCCCTGCTATGAAGACGCCAGCTTCATCGACGCCATCGCCGACTGGATTGCCTCCGGAAAAACGCTCGTCATGACAACGCAAGTCCCCCATGAGGGAAGCGACATGGAAATCTATCAGGTCGGGCACCTTATCAAGGAGCAGTACGAACTGATGGAGGCCTATGACATGACGACCGAAGCCATTGTGGCGAAACTGATGTGGATTTTAGGGCAGACAAGCGATGCCCGTACAATCCGGGACTGGTTTTACCGCCCCGTCCAAAACGACATTCTCTCCTGAATGGGTCAGACATGGAAGCAGCTCCCGCCAATGAACTCCCTTAGGATCGAGTTTTTGGGAATGTCCTCGCTGCTGATCCCGAGGAAATAGTCGAAAAACTTCAGGAGGCGCCTTGCCTCCTCGTATTCCGGCTCTCCTTTTTGAATGCCGAACAGGAGCGGTTCCGCATATTGCTTCAGCACCGCAAGCTCATAAATCAGCGAGGAATTGAACATGGCATCCGCCTTCTCCTGATAGGGGAAAATGTGATTTTCCTCGCCTTTTCTCACGCTGTACCACGAGGCGATTGTCTTTTGAGCATTGATTCCTCTCGTCCGGTTGTCCCGAACCATCCGACGGATTAAGCGTCCGTCTGTCGTTGGGATCCGGTTGTGCTCGTCGATGTTGAGCTGGTTGAGCGCACTGATGTATACTTTAAATTTCGTCTCGCTCGGAATCTGCTCGGTGAGCCGGTCGTTGAGGCAATGGATTCCTTCCAGAACGAGAATGTCCTCCTTTCCGATTTTCAGCGTATTTCCCTTAAATTCCCGCTTCCCGGTGAGGAAATTGTAAGTCGGCATCGATACGCACTGCCCGTCAAGCAGCGCTCCTAAATTCTCGTTCAAGAGATCTCTGTCGACACATTCAAGCGCTTCAAAATCGAAATTTCCAAATTCATCTCTCGGGCTTTTCTCCCGGTCTACAAAATAATTGTCAATGGCGATGGGGTGCGGGCGAAGCCCCTGGGCAATCAGCTGAATGGAGAGGCGGTGAGAAAACGTTGTCTTTCCGGAGGAGGACGGTCCGGCGATAAGGACAATCTGCCGATCCTTTTGCCTTGCAATCTGCTCTGCCATTTCTGCCAGTTTCTTCTCCATGATTGCCTCCTGTACCAGAATCAGCTCGTTGATTTCCCCTCTGGAAATCTTATCATTTAGCGCCCCGACCGTATCGACGTTCAGCTTGCGCTGCCAGTCGGACGCTTCCTGCATCAGGGAAAACACTTTTCCGGCAGGACAAAACGGGGGAACCTCTGTCGGATTTTGTCTCACCGGCATCTGCATCACGAATCCGTTTCCGTAGGGATGCAGACGGAAGTGGCGCAGGCAGCCCGTAGAGGGAACCATATATCCGTAGAAATAATCCTCAAAGTTCTCAATCCGGTACAGATTGATGCGGGAAGCCCTCCGGTAGCGGAACAGCTTTTCCTTGTCATACATTTGATAGTGGCGGAACAGCCTCAGCGCCTCATCCATCGAAACCGTCCGCTTCTGGATGGGAATGTCTTTTCGGACAAGCTCCCGCATCCGCCGTTCGATCCGTTCCAAAAGTGATTCATCGGCCAGGACCGCTTTGCCAAACTCACAGTAAACGCCCTTGCTCACGGAGAAATCGACCGTAATCTTCTCACTCCGAACCTCCTCCAGATCATGACACGCTTTTAAGAGCAAAAGCGTCATGCTTCTCGCGTAAGCCCGCATTCCCTCAGTGTCCCCGGTTGTCAAAAACGAAATTTCCTGGTTGTCCTCGTCCAGGATTGTTTTGTAGAGTTCCTGCACCTTCCCCCGGTTTTCCGCAAGAACGATGTCATAGGGGTATGCGCTGCGATATTCCCGGGCAATGTCCAAATACGTTGTTCCATCGGGATATGTTTTTTGTTCTCCATTGATCAGAATCGTTCTCATTTCTTACTTCTTCCCCTTTCCAAAGGATACACCCTGTTCTCACCATAGCTCGAATGGACACAAATCCAAAAGTTCCCGCACCTGCAGCGCCTCCCCGGAAACGCTGCGGCGCAAATATTCTCCCACATAGGGGACAAATATTTTCTCCATATGATAATGACTGGCATCGATCACCGTAAGCCCCATCTCTTTGGCGTCCAGCCCGCTGTGATGTCCGACATCCCCCGTCAGATAGACTTGCGCCCCGGCCTGAATCGCCTCCGGGATCAAATCCTTTCCGGAGCCCGGGCAGATCGCCACCCTCTCGATCATTGCCTCCGGGGACGCCGAGTAGACGAGAACCGACGGAATGGAAAACCGCTCCTTGACGCGATGCACCAGTGCGCTGCACGGAAGTGGTTCGGGAAGGCTGCCGACGATGCCGATTCCCCCTTCCCGGGCGGCGCCGTCTGTCCCCGGATAGGAGACACATTCAGACAGCCGTTTTGTCTCCCTCAATCCGATTTTTGACGCCGCAAGCCACGCCATTCCCTCGGCAGCGGCATCGAAGTTTGTGTGCATGGCATAACAGGCGATATCTGCATTTGCCAGCCTCCAGATGCGTCTTCCGCCGAGCTGGTCGGTCACGATCTGTCTCATCGGGGAGAAAATCATTGGGTGGTGGCTGACAATCAAATCTGCCTTCCAGGCAATCGCCTCCTCCACGACCGCATCTGTCACATCCAGTGTCACAGCAATCCGCCGGATCGTCTTGTCCCGCCGCCCGAGAAGCAGTCCGGAATTGTCCCAACTGCTGGCAATGGATGCCGGCGCCAATTGTTCCAACAACGCAATCACTTCACTGCACTTCATCGGTTTTTCCTCCTTTTTGCGCACAGCAGCTCAGGGCTTTTTGAATCCGCTCCGCCTCCTTCGCAAGCTGCGCCCGGCGAAGAGCGGCCCCTTCCCCCTCTTTTCCTTCCAGTCCCTGCAAAATCTGTTCTGTTTTTTGCTGCACCCGGAGCAAATACTCCCGCAAAACAGGATGTCTTTTTTGCAGGAGCAGCTTTCCAAAGCAGATTTCTTCCTCCGTCCAGCGTTCTGTCTCTTCTGTGCCGCCCGGGCCTGTCCGCGATGCCGGGACAGCCCGCATTCCAACATAGTATTTCCCCTCTTCCTTGACCATTTCTTCCTGTACAATGGAGAAACCGTTTTGCATTATGTAAGTCCGGACCCGCGGGACATCCGAATGCGGTGACAGCACAAGTTCGGATGCACTGGTCCACACCGCCTTTCCCGCTTCTAAAATATCCGTCATTAACGGACCGCCCATTCCCGCAATTAAAATGGTGTCCGCTTCCCCCGGCGCAATCGGGGAAAGCCCATCTCCAAGGCGGGTCTGAATGTTTTTACCGAGCCCGCTCTGCGCAATGTGTTCTCCGGCTCGCAAAAGAGGTCCCCGATTGATGTCTGAGGCGATTGCAAAGGGGATGATGCCTTTCTGCACGAGGAAAATCGGAATGTACCCGTGATCGGTTCCGATATCCGCCAGGCGGTTCCCCGGCGTAACAAACGATGCCACCATCTGTAAGCGTTTTGATAACTGCATATTTGATCCTTTTTTTCTTCCAAAGTCAATCCACATAATCTCTCAATTTTCGGCTCCGGTTCGGATGCTTGAGCTTTCGCAGCGCCTTTGCCTCGATCTGGCGGATCCGCTCTCTCGTCACATGGAACTGGCGTCCCACCTCTTCCAGCGTCCTCGCCTGTCCGTCGTCCAGCCCGAAGCGCAGCCGCAGCACTTTCTCCTCCCGCTCGCTCAATGTCCGAAGCGCCTCCTCAATCTGCCGGCAGAGCACATTGTGAGTCGCCTCCTCCACGGGAATCGGGATATGCCTGTCCTGAATGAAATCTCCAAGATGCGTGTCCTCCTCCTCTCCCACCGGCGTCTCCAGTGAGATGGGGTCCAGCGCAGCTTTCATCATCTCCTCCACTTTATCGATGGGAAGTCCCATTCGCTCCGACAGCTCCCGCATCGTCGGCTCCCGTCCAAGTTCCTGCACCATTTGCCTTGATAATTTTGTCAGGCGATTCATATGCTCCACCATATGGACCGGGATGCGAATTGTCCTCGCCTGGTCGGCGATGGCGCGGCTGATGGATTGACGAATCCACCATGTCGCATACGTGCTGAACTTAAACCCTTTTCGGTAATCGTATTTCTCGACTGCCTTCAAAAGTCCCATGTTACCTTCCTGAATCAAATCCAAAAGCGAAAGTCCCCTGCCGACGTATCGCTTGGCCACACTGACAACAAGGCGCAGATTCGCCTCCGTCAGCCGTCTCTTCGCCTCCGGATCTCCGATTCGAATCTTTTGGGCAAGCTCCAGCTCCTCCTGTGCCGTCAGCAGCGGAACACTTCCGATTTCTCTCAGATAAAGCTTCACCGGATCATCGGAGCCGAAGGGATTATCGGAATTATCAATAGATAATTCCGATAAATTTTCAGCGGATCGTTCCGAGGCACTTTCCGCGGATAATTCCAAACGATCCGCTGCCTCCAGGAGCGTGTCCCTCTGGATTTCGCTCAGATCCAGTTCTTCCAAGAGCGCCAGCTCCTCTTCTGACTGTCCAAACTCCTGCAAAAGCTGCGGATCTTCCTCCTCGGACAGATTCGCGCGCACAACTTTTACGTTGTTTTTTTCCAGAAACTCCAGGATCTGCGTGCATTCTTCCTCTTCCAGAAGGACCGCACGAAAGAAGTCTTCGATTTCCCGGTATTCCAGTGTATTATTCTTCTTTCGTGCCAGTGCAAGCAGATCGCTCAGCCTGCAATTTCCCATGCTCTGTGAATTGTCCATGCCCAACCCTTTCCATTTTGTTTCTGTTTTTGGGATCTGCATCCCGTTGTTCCCGGTTTGTTTCTTCCGAATTCTGCCGTCTGCCTACTATATTTCCCTTAATCAAGCGAAATATTCAGATTTTTCAGGGAAGCCTGCGCTTTCATCAGTTCCTGCATCTGCGCCACATCCTGTGCCTGCTTTCGCGCTTCTTCGAGACTGTTTCTCTTCACGCAGAGAACCGTCTCCCGAAATGAGCGGTTTTGTTCCTCCCGGGTCAGATCGTCACGGATTTTTGTGTAGAAAATTTTAGCAACTTGCTTGAACGATTCCTCCTCATTCACAAAGTGATCCATAATCCCGGCGGGATTTGGCTGGCCGTGCGCGAGCTGCTCATAGAGATACTCCGCCGTTTTCCGGCAGATCGCATCGGTAAAGTCCGACGGCCCAACGATGTCTTTGAGCTTGCCGTAAAGAGACGGTTTTTCGGCCATCCACGCCAGAAGCATTCTCTGGGCTTTCTGAGCCGCGCTCTCCCGCTCCGTCTTTTTGGGCGCGTATTCCGTCTTTCGCTCCGTCCGGGGCGTATATCCCAGGTTTCCCAGCTCATTTACTTTTCGCTTGAGATTTTGAAAATCGATGCCATATTCCCGCGACACCGCCTCAATATAATTGGTGCGCTCCATCTCATCCGAAAAGCGGAGCAATTCCTGCGCTGCCCTGTGAAAAAAGGCCGTCTTCTGATCGGGATCTTCAAATGAATATTGGAGTTTGAGGACGGAAAGTTCAAACAAAAATCCATTCTCCGCCTCTTCGATCCGCTTCCGGTACGCATCCGCCCCCATGTTTCGGATAAACTCGTCGGGGTCTTTATAAGGCTTCATATTTAATACCTTCACGGACAGGCCCGCCTCCCGCAGAATCGGCATGGCGCGAATCGCCGCCTGCTGCCCGGCACTGTCGCTGTCAAAGGTAAGAATCACTTCACTTGTATATCGTTTCATCAAAAGTCCGTGCTGCGCCGTAAATGCCGTTCCCAGGGAAGCGACTGCATTCGTAAATCCTGCCTGGTGAAGGGCGATGACGTCCATATATCCTTCGCACACAAGAAGATACGGCTCCCGCGATTTTCTGGCTTCGTTCAGTCCGTACAGATTTCGGCTTTTATCAAAAATTTTTGTCTCCTGGGAATTTAAATACTTGGGTGTTCCATCGCCCATGACGCGCCCCCCGAATCCGATGACGCGGTTTTGAACGTCCATAATCGGGAAGATGACGCGGTTCCAGAAGCGGTCGGAGGCGCCTCTCTCCTCGATTCGCACAAGGCCAGACTCCTTCAATTCCAGATCGGTATATCCCTTCTGTTTGAGATATTGATACAGATGGTTCGAACCGGGGGCGGCAAAGCCAAGTCCGAACTTGCGGATGGTCTCATCGGTAAGCCCTCTGCTCTGAAAATAGCGATAGCCGGGCTCTCCCCGCTTCCCCCGCAGCTGATAGTAATAGTATGTAGCGGCATCCTTGTGGACCGCCAACAATCTTGCCTTTTCATTGAACTGCTGCCGTTTTTCGTCTGTCAACTCTTCCTGGGGCAGCTGGATGCCGGCCCGCTCCGCCAGAACCTGCAGCGCTTCCGGAAAACTATACTGTTCATACTCCATCAGAAACGTGATCGCGTTTCCCCCTGCTCCGCATCCAAAACAGTAATACATCTGTTTGGAGGGAGAAACAGAAAAAGAGGGCGTCTTCTCATTGTGAAACGGGCAGAGGCCAAAATAATTTGCCCCTCTCCTTTGAAGCCTGACATACCCGGAGATGATATCTACAATATTGCTCCGCGCCCGCACTTCTTCAACAATTTCTTCCTGATAGTACATTGCTTTTCCCTTCCTGTTACTATATATATGGTGTTTGATACGAAATATTACAAAATCCGCTTGACCCTGATATTTACAATATTATAACACATGCCATTTCTTTTGTACAGACACCGGATCCTCCATATATATCTGGATGTATTCCAGCCATCCCCGCATCCTACGATTCCTTTCCATAGCGTACTTCATTCACGAGTGCCTGAATATCTTCTTCATAAACAAATCCTTTCGTTTGTCGCAGGCTCCTCCCACTGCCTTTCGGCGGTGGGAGGAGCCTTGTCAATTTCTATTATATCCAATGTCTTATAAAAAGTAAACGCAAACAGCAAAAAAGTTTGTGTCAAGGGTTCTTCATCTTTATTTTAGGCATACGTCCTATCCTTGCCAATGATCATAATACACTGACATCCTCCACCGGGCGAAACATCTTTTCTCTCCCCGCATACGATGATAGTATATCCTCAGAGCAGGAGCGACATACTTTTTTGGGAGGTCACACGGATGAGCAATCAAAAACTGGAACCGATCCTCAACGCCTCGATGGAAATCGGAACATCGCAGAGAGAATCCTCGCCGCTTCTCTCCTCCGCTGTCAATCCCGATACCAACCTGTGGGATGTCATTCTCCGCTACAATGGGAGTCTGAATGAAATTCTCTCTGACATTTCCCACACCAGTGCGGTCGCCCTTTTGGGAGGATACGGCATTGTCACTCTCCCGAAAGACCAGATTTCCAGTCTGGCTTCGCACCCGCTTGTCCAATATGTGGAACAGCCAAAACCACTCTATTTCCAGGCGGCGGAGGGAAAGCGCGCCTCCTGCATTTTGGCTGCCGCAAGAGCGCCCTACAGTCTCACCGGGCGCGGTGTCCTTGTCGGCATCGCAGACTCCGGCATTGCGCTTGCCCATCCGGATTTTCGGACCGAAAACGGACAGACGCGGGTGCTTCGTTTCTGGGACCAGACGGGGTCCGGCGGTGCGCCCGACGGTTATGCGATGGGAACAGAATATACGCAGAAGCAGATCGATGACTGGCTCAAAAACGGCGGTCCGGGCATTACCGATTCCAGCGGACACGGCACTGCAGTTGCCGGAATTGCCGCCGGAAACGGACGGCAAAGCGGCGGGCGATACGCCGGGGTTGCCCCACAGGCGTCTCTGCTCGCGGTGCGGCTCGCACCTTCCCGTCCCAATTCCTTCCCCCGAACTTCCGAGCTGATGCAGGCGTCCAATTATCTCGTCTCACAGGCCATCGCGCTGCAGATGCCGCTTGCCCTCAACATCAGCATCGGCAATACGTATGGACCTCACGACGGGACGTCCCTGCTGGAAACGTTTCTTGACAACTTGTGCGGCCTCTGGAAAGTAACCATCTGCGTCGGAACCGGAAATGAGGGCAGCGACGCGGGACACACACAGGTTTTGCTCTCCTCCAACAGCCGGCAAGACATTTCCCTCGGCATCGGCGCTTACGAGACGTCCCTCTCCGTCCAGCTGTGGAAAGCATATACCGACTCGATGACGCTAACCATCCAGTCTCCCTCCGGACAGATTTCCCCCGCCTTCTCCCCTCTTTTGGAACCTCTGGAATGGATTTCCGATCGGACACGGGTTCTCGTCTACTATGGCGAGCCAAACCCCTACTCCATTTCCCAGGAAATTTTTGTCCTTTTTTCCCCGGGAGGAACTTCGGACTACATTGCCGAAGGAATCTGGATCTTTCAGCTTGCGAGCCAGACGGTTGTTCACGGAACGGCAGACTTGTGGCTTCCGGACAGCGGGCAGCGAAACATCAACACCCGCTTCTACACGCCGGTCCCCGATACGACACTCACCATTCCCTCCACCGCCTCGAAAGTGATCTCCGTCGGCGCTTATGACAGCGCCTACCGCACATATGCGGATTTTTCGGGGAGAGGGTTTACGCGCAGAATTCAGGAAGTCAAGCCGGATCTTGCCGCTCCCGGCGTCGACATTTGGGCTCCTGATCCGAAAAACGGCTACGTCAGAGTGAGCGGAACGTCTTTTGCCTGTCCCTTTGTCACCGGAAGTGCAGCACTTTTGATGGAATGGGGAATTGTACAGGGAAATGATCCTTTTTTGTTCGGAGAAAAGGCAAAGGCCCTGCTCCGGGGCGGAGCAAGACCTCTGGAAGCGGAGACGGTGTACCCCAATCCCCGGATCGGATATGGTGTGTTATGTCTGGAAGAGACGCTGCGCAGTCAAATCCGATGAGGAATCATTCGCTCATTGTCTGTTCCGGTATTTTCTTTCTGGCGCTGGAAGCGAATTTCGTCACTTCCTTTGCGGCCTGTACAATCGGTATGTTCGTTCCGGCTCCGCCGACGCAGCCTCCCGGACAGCCCATGCCCTCGATCAGACAGCCTTTCTTTTTGCCGACCTTTGCAAGAAGAAGCGCTTTTCTGCACTCTTCGAGCCCTTCTGCGTGCTCGATATGGACTTCAATGCCCGAGTAGTATTCCTTGATACACTTTTCAATCGCTCCGGCAACACCTCCAGCTATGGCATATCCGCGCCCAACCGATGTCGCGTCCTCCACGCTTGCCTTATTCTTCTGGCTGAAGACAACACCTTTGGCGACAAACATCGCATCCAGTTCCTCAAAGGTGATGACAAAATCGACATCACTGCGGATGGTTCTTCTGGACGCCTCCAGCTTCTTGGCCGCACAGGGACCGATGAACACGATCGAACAGTCTGGCTCTTTCTCTTTTACCAGCCTTGCCGTACATACCATCGGCGTCAGGGTATTGGAGATCTTATCGATTGTCTCGGGGAAATATTTCTTCGCAAGCATCGCCCAGGAAGGACAGCAGGATGTCAAAAGGAACGGCACCTTGCCTGTCGCCACAAGCTGCGCATACTGCTTCGCCTCGTGCATCGCGCCGATGTCGGCTCCCAGAGCCACTTCCACAACGTCGGCAAACCCAAGTTCCAAAAGCGCCCCCTTAATCTGCTCCATCGAAACCGATTTGCCGAACTGTCCGGCAATCGCCGGGGCGACAATGGCGATGATCTTTTTCCCGGTCTGCATCGCCCGAATCAGCTGAAAGATCTGAGACTTATCGGCAATGGCGCCAAACGGACAGCTGACCATGCACATTCCGCAGGAAACGCACTTGTCCGGATTGATTTTGGCGCGGCCCATCGAGTCCGACTCAATGGCTCCTACCCCGCAGGCAATTTCACAGGGGCGGACTTTGTGGGAAATTGCATCATACGGGCAGTTGGTCTTGCACTTTCCGCATTTGATGCAGATGCTCTGATCAATTTTGGAGACGCCCCCCGGCGTTCTCTTGATCGCCCCAACAGGACACACTTCCCCGCACGGATGAGCCACGCATCCTTTGCATTGGTCACTGACTTCGTATTGGTTCGACTCGCACGCATTGCATGCCGACGGAATGACCTGCATCAGCGGCGGTTCATAGTACTTTTCCGCAATATCACTGTTTCTCAATCCTTCTGTCAGATGAACCGGCTTGTCCTCCGGCCGGAGAGACAATCCCATCGCCAGGCGCACTTGTTCCCGAATGATTGCCCGTTCTCTGTAAATGCTCTCTCTGTACTTTGGTTTCTCTGCCTCACTGATTTTATATGGGATAGCTTCAATATCCCCGACCAAATCTGTGGAATGATACGCCAAGCTGGCGATTTCCACAAAAACCTGCTTGCGAATTCGCTTTACGTCCGTCAATAAACCTCGCATTCCGTTCTGCTCCCTTTTCCTCATCTTTGCGTTTTTGGCGCTGTTTTCAGAATTCAGTATACCATGGCGCAGGGGGAGTCGTCAATCGGAAAATTTTGCAGTCAGCTCAACCGGCCCGCATACCGTAAATGTTTCTGTCTGATTGGTGCTAAGAAGTGTGCTTCCCTGATACCACCCCAGAAACGTTCCGCTCTGGCTGGCCGTGGCCGTCAGCGTGTTCGTCCGGGAAGTCGGATCCCACCCTGTAACAGTACCGTTGACCGCTTCCACATCTATGTAAGCCGGTGCAAATGTAATGTCCTTTAACGTACAAATTTCTGTCCACCAATAGGAGGTAACGCCCTCTCCCACTCCCCAGGTCAGATCCGGGCAGGAGGAAATGTATTCCAGCATCCCGGCATATGTGGCGTCCTCTCCGCTCTTGTCCACGGAAAATCCTGTGATGGAGCTTCCCTGGGCATCCATCTCAACTCCCGAGGGCGTAATCCGGATCGTAAACGTGTAATCGGTTCCCTTCTGCAGAGATGCCGCTGTCGTTCCGCCTTTGTTGATGTCCATCCATTTTCCTCCCCCGTTCCAGCAAATATAGGGGGCTGTCTGGAAGGAAACGCGGCCGCTTGTCCCGTCCCAGAAAGAAAAGATGCCATCCCATCCGTTTTTGGCTGCCAGTGTATCCCAGTTGATGGTGTACTGAACAAGAAGCGCGTCCAGATTCTCCCCGTAGAACGGATTGTCCTCATAGGAGATGGAACTTGTGGAAGAAAGCGTCACAAGGCTCTTGGTGTAGGGGTCCAGATCCGGCACGCGGCTGCTGATGCACAAATCGGACAATTCGCAGAGTTCTGTGTTCCAGTAGGAGGTTTCGGCAAGTCCAACCCCGATGCTGATCTGATCGCAGGTGGAGAGATAGGAAAGAAGACTGCTGTAGGTCGCCTCCCCAGTCTCTGTCAATGTCAGTTTTACCCCGTCCAAATATACTTCCGCACTGGTCGGTGTGATCATCCAGGTAAACGTATACGCTTTCCCGCGTTCCAGCCCGTCAATCATGCTGACATTTTTCATGTCTTTCCAGACACCTGTTCCCGTGTTAAACGCCACATAAGGAGAAGACTGGAAGGAAATCCGGCCGTCTGTGACACTGTTATAGAAGGAAAACAATCCGTCCCATCCATTTTTGACGGACTCGGCATCCCAGTTGATGGTGTACTGTACGAAGAGTTCCTCCACATTCTTCTGGTAGAACGGGCTGCTGTAATAGGCGATCGAACTGTTCTGGCTGAGCGTCGCCTGCTCAACTGTGAAATCTGGAATCTGCGCGGCCGGTCCGGCGGTAAATGTCACATTGCGGATCGTGTTGTTTGCCTCATCGTATCCAGTGGTGTTCCACCAGGAGCCACACCCGAAATAGAGGGTATCTGCTTCATTTTGAAGCCAATCCAAAATCTCTCCGTAGTCTTCTATCGATCCGCTTCCGTTTTCTGTATTTAGGATCGCTTCTGTATACGCAACCACATCGTCGACTGTTACCGTAAATCCGCTGTCCGTAAATTCAATGGATACATGGGCGCTGTCTCCGATATAATCCTGAACCAGTTCAAAGTTTTTGATGTTGGCGTCAAAGTAGGAGCCATTTGCATTGTATCCGAGATATGAGCCCGGCGTAAAGTAAAGGCGTCCGCCTTCTCCTCCATCTGCCGCAAAACCAAACAATGTCCCGAGGACATGCAAATCTCCCGTTTTCTGCACATCAAAGGAGATCACTGCCCCATTGGACAGATCCAGCCCATACGTCGTATTTTGATAGAATGGATTGGGGATTGAAATGCTCCCGTCCAGTCCGGTGCTTATGTTAATTCCATCCGTATAATACGTTCCAACAAGATAGTCGCTCTGTGTCGTCTGTGGTTGGGCCAGTACCGTCACCTGATACGACTTCTCATATTCATAATTTCCCTTGCTGACCGTCTTTGTCAGAGTTACGGTCGTATCGGTCTGCGGTCTTGTGACAATTCCATCTGCCGTCAGCACAGAGGCATTGCTGCTTGTCCAGTCGACCGAAGCCCCATCCATCCCCTGCCTGGAAATCGGAACGCTCACCATTGTGCGATCCGGCACGTCCAGCGAGGCATATTTCACCGTTTTGGCCACAACTGCCTGGCCTTCCAGCATCCGGGAGCCCCAAATGTTCACACCGGTCGCCTGGCAAAGCGCCGTAAAGCAAAGTGTCTGCACAGAACTTCCATCGACGGTCTGCTGCACAAGAACACCCTTGTACGTCTTTCCATCCAGAACAAGCGTCAGGTAAGAAGTGTTTGCGGTTTTTGACCATGTCCCCGATGCCCCTCCGGTCACCGTCCCGTCTTCGTTCAGCGTAATGTCAATTGGCGTGACAACCTCTGTCTCCCCATCTTTCTCGACGCATTTTGTGTTGTAGCGATGGACAATCATCTCATACGTTCCCGCAATCTGGTTCGTTGTAAAGGAAGTGGAAGAAATGCTGGCGTCGCTTGCCGTTTCTCCGGAATACTCGTAGGGTGCCGTCACAAACCACCCGTCTTCATTTAGAAACAGCTGGTGAACCCGAAGCTGATGTCCCTCTGTTCCATTGTCAAATTTGGTGTGGTATATGACATAGGCTTTTCCGTCTGTGTCCACAAATGCAGAATTGTGTCCCTGCGCAATTTCCGCCGGATCCATCGTCTCCCACTGATAGTTGCCCATCAGCTTCATTCCTCTCGTCGTGGCGGCATTTTCGCTGTAGTTCAGCTGATATTGACTGTATATCGCACTGACACCGGCAGTATCGGTGTACGGTCCGTCAATATTAGCGGAGCGGAACACGCGCATCTCATATCCGCCCTCAGAGGAATAAAATCCGTAGGACAAAAACAGATAATAATAGTTTCCAATTTTCTCTATATAAGGGCCTTCTCCGGATACATAGTATCCTCCGGCAATCTTCTTTCCAAAATAGGGGTCCTGCGTGACATCCGCGCCGTTTGACTCACTGTAATTGCTTGTGTAGGTCACGGTATAGTCGCGAAGCCCTGTCTGCTCATCCAGTTCCAGCACATAGATTCCGCCAGACCAGGAGCCATAAATCAGCCATAGATTCCCGGAGGCGTCATAGGTCACGCACGGGTCGATGGCGTGGGGCCAGAAAGTTCCCCAGCTGCCTCCTTTTGTGTAGCGCGATGGGAGGGATGTCATCTCTCCAAGCACAAGCTCTATGTCTGTATCGTGAAAACTCCGCTCTGCATCGCCGACACTGTAGTTCGGAATCGTGCTGTCAAACCCGGTAAACACAACGGGTCCCTGATAGACATACGGTCCCTCGATCTGGTCTGCCGTCAGCAGCACGATGGCAGAATTCCAGTTGTTCCCGTTCAAGCTCTGATACATGCACCATTTTTGCATCGTTGTGTTGTAAATAACGTCAGGCGCCCACATGTTTCCCTGAATGGAGTGGGTCGTTCCATCCGCATTCGTCCCGGCAATCCAGTCTTTGATGTTATACGTCCCGAAGGAAGTCTGGCTTCCGCCCGCCAATGCCACAGTTCCGGTATAGGCATTGGACGTAAATGCATCCTCGTAGGAAACTGCCGTCACTGTCTGGTTGGTTCCAATTGTGCCGTACAATGTGCTGGATGTCGATTCATTTGTCACTTCGGTCCAGTTCTGCAAGTCGGTGGATTTTGCCACACCCATGTGAGAGCCAAACACATAATACGTCTCATCCCGATCCCAGACAATGGACGGGTCGTGAACCGATACCCGATCGGGAAATTCGCCCGGAAACAGAGCATCCACTTGAGCGTCGCTCATCACTACAGGCGTTGTCTCTTGTGCATTTTCCGCCATAGCCGGGGCGGGTGCAGCCCCAAAAAGCCCGGCAATCATCGATGCCATACACATCCATGCGGCAGATTTTCGTCTTTTGTTTTCCTGCATAAAACCTTCTTTCTGCACTGTTTTTTTGATTTGGCCGCCCGAAAATATTCTTTCCCCGGACCGCCAATGACCGCGGCCGGCGCATCGCCCAAACAGTGCCAAACGCAGTCACGCATCTTTGGTACTTTTTGCAACTTCCATTATAGAACCTGTCCTATCATTTATGCAAGTTGTTTTTTTCTTTCTTTTCCCAAAGATGCGTGACTGCAATCTATTCTATTTGTTTTAAAACGCAGGTACTTTTTGTGGCAAATTAACAAATTCCCTGTGCGTTCATTGCGTCGGCTACTTTTTCAAATCCCGCAATGTTGGCGCCTGCCACATAGTTTCCTTCCATTCCATAGCGCTTTGCCGCACGGTCTACGTTGCGGAAGATGTTTACCATAATTCCCTTTAACTTTTGATCGACTTCCTCGAATGTCCAGCTGAGACGCTCACTGTTCTGGGACATTTCCAGCGCAGACGTTGCCACACCTCCCGCATTGGATGCCTTTCCCGGTGCAAAGATTACCCCATTTTTCTGGAGATATTCTGTCGCCTCAATGGTTGTCGGCATATTCGCACCTTCTGCCACCGCAAGAACACCGTTTTCCACAAGCATCTTCGCGTCTTCCAGGCGAAGTTCGTTTTGGGTTGCGCAGGGAAGCGCGATGTCTACCCGAACCGACCATACCCCTCTGCCCTCGTGGTACTGCGCGCTCGGGCGATTTGCTGCATACTCTGTCAGGCGGGCACGTTTTCTCTCTTTTACCTCTTTCAGCAGCTCCACATCGATTCCCTCGGGATCATAAATCCATCCGTTGGAATCGGATACGGTAACAACCTTCGCACCCAATTGCTGCGCTTTCTCTACGGCATAAATTGCCACATTGCCTGCGCCGGACACAGAGACGATCTTTCCTTCCAGCCCGATTCCGCGGCACCGAAGCATCTCCTCCACAAAATAGAGAAGGCCGTAGCCAGTTGCCTCTGTGCGGGCAAGAGATCCCCCGTAGGTTAATCCTTTTCCGGTGAGAACGCCCTCATAGACGTTCCGGATGCGCTTGTATTGACCGAACAGATATCCAATTTCACGGGCTCCTGTGCCGATATCGCCTGCCGGAACATCCGTGTCTGCGCCGATGTGCCGGCACAGCTCGGTCATAAAGCTCTGGCAAAATGCCATAATCTCCCGATCTGATTTTCCTTTCGGGTCAAAATCTGACCCGCCCTTGCCTCCGCCGATCGGAAGGCCTGTCAAAGAATTTTTATACACTTGTTCAAACCCAAGAAATTTGATGATTCCAATATTCACAGAGGGGTGCAGACGGATTCCTCCCTTGTACGGCCCGATGGCGCTGTTAAACTGAATCCGGTATCCGGTGTTGACATGAACCTGCCCCTCGTCATCGATCCACGGAACCCGGAATTTGATCTGTCTCTCCGGCTCCACCATGCGCTCTAACAGCGCATCTCTTCGGTACTGTTCTTCCTTTGCCTCTACGACCGGGCGAATGCTGTCTAACACTTCCCGAACTGCCTGGATAAATTCCGGCTCATTGGCATTCTTTTTCTCCACCATGGAGATCACTTCATCCACATACGACATTGTTTCTTCCTCCTGTTATTCTTATCATACACCCTGTATGCAGGCAATCACACAGCGATGCCGGTTCTTCCCCTTCCAGCATCGAGGGGGAACTCTTTTCCCTCCAATGGCAATTGCCCTCCTTATCATACTATGTGAAAGCGGCAAAATCAAGTTTTTTCCTTACTTGTTTCACGGCAAACGCATGCGTGCATCAATTGTTGAACTCTCCTGAAAAAGGCTGTACAGGCAGACATTCCGTCTGGTATGATAGAGACAATGTCAAAGGCAAGAAGGAGGAATTTATGGCAACAATATGGATTCAAAACGGACGAATTCTCGACCCGGCACTTCAGATTGAGCGCTGTGCGGATCTTCTGATCCGGGACGGAAAAATCGCAGCAATTGGAAACGATCTTCATCCGGACGACGCCGATTCGATCATTGACGCATCCGGCATGGTCGCAGCCCCCGGGCTTGCGGATGTCCACGTCCATTTCCGGGATCCGGGGCTCACTTACAAGGAGGATATTGCGACCGGCGCTGCGGCTGCGGCACGGGGCGGATTTACAACGGTTGTGATGATGGCAAATACAAAGCCTCCCATCGACTCGGCGGAGGTGATCCGCTATGTTTTGGAGGAGGGAAAAAAGACTCCGATCCGGGTTCTCACGGCAGCCTGCATCTCTGTCGGAATGAAGGGAAAGGAGTTAGTCGATATGGAGGCGCTGGCCAAGGCAGGGGCAGTCGGGTTTACCGATGACGGGATTCCGCTCTGCGAGGAATCGCTTGTCCTGGAAGCAATGAAGCGAGCCAAGGCGCTCGATCTGCCTTTGAGTTTCCACGAGGAAGACCCCCTGCTTATCGAAAGTCCCGGGGTGAACAAAGGGCCGGTCAGTGAACTTTTGGGAGTCGGCGGCGCGCCTGCCAGCGCGGAATACGTATTGACAAGCAGAGACTGCGCACTCGCCCTTGCCACAGGCGCCCGCGTCAGCATTCAGCACATCAGTGCAAAGGAATCTGTCGCCATTGTCGATCTGTTTCAGCGGCTGGGGGCGGATCTGTACGCGGAGGCAACGCCTCACCATTTTACGCTCACCGAACATGCCGTTCTCTCCTGCGGGACACTAGCCAAAATGAACCCGCCCCTGCGCGCGGAAGCGGACCGGGAAGCGATCGTAAAAGGACTCCAATCCAACGTCATTTCCATCATTGCCACAGACCATGCCCCGCATGCCAAAGCGGAAAAAGATCAGGAATTTTCCAAGGCGCCAAGCGGCATCATTGGGCTTGAGACAAGTCTGGCGCTCGGAATCACAACGCTTGTCCGCCCGGGCAAACTGAGCCTAATGGAGCTTCTGAAGAAAATGAGCTATGATCCGCTCCGCTTCTACCATCTGGACGGGGGAACGCTGCAGGAAGGGGAGCGTGCCGATCTTGTCCTCTTCCGCCCGGAGGAGACATGGACGCCGGACACCTACGCATCCAAGGCATCCAACACCCCATTTACAGGGATGACACTGTACGGAAAAGTAAAATATACGATAGCCCAAGGGAAGATCGTCTACTGTGACCGCGAAACGTGACGCGAGGCAGGCAGGCGAAAGGCCCCCAAGATCGGATAGATACGCGGACATCTCTCGGCATAGCCGCTCGATCCCGCCGGGCGCACAAAGTGCCGCTGCAGAACAGATGTGATCTCTGTCCTGCAGCGGCACTGCTGATCCGCCGGGTTCTCCGGAAACGGCATCCGGCGTCTATGGGACACGCTTCCGCCGGATCGTTTGCTTTTTTATTTTACAAATGGATTCTCTGTCGGATACATCATTCCCTTTGGCTGATTGAAGCCGATGTCTGCCACACCCAGATATTTGAACACTTCAAAGAGCGCTGCACCCACATGTCCAAATGCAACTGCGCCGTGGTGCGGATAATTCTTCTCGATCAGAACATGGCGATAGAAACGGCCCATTTCCGGAATCGCAAAGACACCGATGGAGCCGAAGGAGTGGGTTGCAACCGGAAGGATTTCGCCCTCTGCCACATACGCTCTCAGCTGTGCGTCGGATGTGGACTGCAGGCGGAAGAAGGTGATCTTGCCCGGAACGATATCGCCCTCTACGGTTCCATATGTAAATTCCTCCGGAAGTGTTCTTGCCATAATCTTCTGGTTTCTCATCTCGCACGCACTCAGTTTTCCAATTGCCGTATTTCCGCAATGGAATGCCATGAACGTGTCTTTCAATGTATAATCGTATTTTCCTTTGATCTGCGTCTCATACATATCCGCCGGTACCGAGTTGTTGATATCCAACAGTGTCACCGCGTCTTCTGTAATACAGGTTCCAAGATATTCGCTCAGTGCGCCGTAGATGTCAACTTCACAGGCAACCGGAATTCCGCGCGCTGCGAGACGGCTGTTGACATAGCACGGAACGAACTTGAACTGTGTCTGGAACGACGGCCAGCACTTGTTTGCAAATACGACGTATTCTCTGGATCCTTTATGCGCTTCTGCCCAGTCGAGCAATGTGATTTCATACTGTGCCAGCTTTGGCAAAATACCCGGAAGCTTGTTTCCTGCTCCCAGCTCTGCTGCCATCTCCGCTACAATTGCCGGGATTCTCTCGTCTCCCTCATGCTCATGGAACGATGCAAACAAATCCAGCTCGGAATTTTCCTCAATCTCAATTCCAAGTTTATGAAGCTGATAGATCGGTGCGTTGCAGGCCAAAAAGTCTTGCGGGCGCGGACCAAATGAAATGATCTTCAAATTCTTCAAGCCGAGGATTCCTCTTGCGATCGGAAGGAAGTCCTTCATCATTGCAGCAACTTCGGAAGGCGTTCCAACCGGATACTCCGGAATATAGGCGCGGATTCCTCTCAGCTTCAAGTTGTAGCTTAAATTCAGCATACCGCAATATGCATCGCCGCGGTCATCGCACATACCGGAGGTTGCCTCCTCCGCAGCCGCCGCATACATCACAGGGCCGTCAAACGCTCTGGCAAGCAGCGTCTCACTCGTCTCCGGTCCAAAGTTTCCAAGATATACAACAAGCGCGTTGCATCCCGCCTCGGCCACTTCCTTTGCCGCCTTCATCATATCTTTCTCGTTCTCTACCGTGGTCAGACATTCGAAAATCTCTTCCCCGGATGCGCGATACGCCTCTACGACAGCTTTCCTCCTGCTCTCAGACAGGCTCATCGGAAAGCAGTCTCGGCTCACAGCAACAATTCCCAATTTGACAGATGGAATATTCTGCATGATCTTTCTCCTTTTCTTTGTGTTTCGTTGACAGTAGTTCGGATATCGCGTTCTCCTATCCCGCCGCCTCATTCTGCCGGGATTCTGCCGCCATATTCGGATAGGAGAATTATATCACATGTGCAGGTTGTTGTACAGTTGTTTTTTCCCAGAATACTTTGCTGTGAGAAATTCATAAATTTCGTTGGACATTCCACCGATTTTTTGGTATACTCGAGAGAACGTCAACATCAAAATCCATCGTTTTCATGGAGGAGCTTATGTCAGATTTTTTTCACATTCGCCTGCAGTCCTCTCTCTCTAAAATCCTTCCCTGCTGGCGGGAGGAAGATTTTTCGGAGGAGATGCCGCTTACAATGCTTCAAGATGACCGTGTTTCCTTTCAGGCCGCCTTTCGCGCAGGCAACGCTGTTCGGGAGACCATTTTTGTCAGGGCATCCGCTCCGGACGCCCTTTCTCTTTGTGTGCGCGTGATCGGGCTCGTTCCCGTCGCATATCCGTGCAAACCCTGGTATGACGACGGATACTACACCCATACGCCGGGACTTTACCCGGATCTTCTTCGAGCGCCCAAGAAAAAAGGAGATCTGATTCCGGCCGATGCCATCCCCGGACAATGGCGCAGTCTGTGGATTGACGTGATGTCTTCGCCGCAGACGCCGCCCGGAGATTACCCGGTCACCCTGTCGTTTTTTTCGGAGAATGGCGCGCCCCTCGGACAGACACAAAAAACCATTTCGGTCTGCCCGGGCGTTCTCCCGCCCCAGACACTTCTGCACACCGAATGGTTTCACGCCGATTGCCTGGCAGATTACTACGGCGTCGAACCGTGGAGTGAAAAGCACTGGGAGATTGTCGAGCATTTTCTGGAAGTCTATGGAGCGCGCGGCATGAACACCATTCTCACGCCGTTGTTCACGCCGCCTCTGGACACCGAGCCGGGCGGGGAGCGGACGACGGTGCAGCTTGTCGATGTCTTCCTGGACGACTGCGGTTACTCGTTTCGTTTTGAAAAACTGCGCCGATGGGTTGCGCTCTGTCAAAAATACGGCATCTGCCGCTTTGAGTTTTCCCATCTGTTCACCCAATGGGGCGCTTCGTCCGCCCCGAAAATCATGGTATGGGAGAATGGAATCTATCAAAGAAAGTTTGGCTGGGATACGCCCGCCGCAGGAGAGGCGTATGCCGGCTTTCTCCACGCCTTCCTTCCTGCATTGATCGAGGAAGTTCGAAAACTTCACATCGCCGACCGCGTCTTCTTTCACCTGTCGGATGAGCCGGGAGAAGATCAGCTTGCCTCCTATGAGCAGGCGCGAAAGGCTGCGGCTTCTGAACTGGACGGATTTCCCTGCATCGATGCTTTATCGGATTATTGCTTCTACGAGAAGGGATTTGTCAGCCATCCTGTCGTTGCAACTGCTGCCGCTGCGCCGTTTCTTGAGCGGAACGTATCCCCGCTGTGGGTCTATTACTGTTCTGCGCAGGACACCGCTGTGAGCAACCGCTTTATCGCCATGTATTCCCAGAGAAACCGCATTCTCGGCGTGCAGCTGTACCGATTCCAGATCGAAGGATTTCTTCACTGGGGATTTAACTTCTACAATGATATGCTGTCCAGAAACCACATCAATCCGTACGCCGTCACCGACTGCGGATGCGCATTCCCTGCGGGGGACGGTTTCCTCGTCTATCCGGGTCCCGGCGGAACGCCCGAGGAGTCCATCCGTCTGATGGTACTGGACGAAGCGCTTCGGGATTTGCGCGCACTCAAGCTCTTAGAGCAGCTGACTTCCCGCGAGTCGGTGCTTGCCCTTTTGCAGGAGGGACTGTCCGAGCCGCTGACATTTTCCTGCTATCCAAAGGAAGACTCCTGGATTTTGGGATTCCGAAATCGGGTCAATCAGGAAATAATGAAAAAACTTCACGGAATCCGTCCATAAAAAACAGAAATTATCCATTGATTGTTCGGTCTCTTTCCTGTAAACTGATACTGATTTCCAGCGTGGCTGCACCATCAAAGTCAAACCACAACAGAAAGGAGTTTTTTTATGTTTCTAACCGAAAATAAACTTCGCGCGCGCGTAGATGAACTCAAAAATCATCGCTACCGCAGCCTGTTCTCTCTGGATTATTTTTACTGTCTGGAAGATGTACAGGGCTTAAGCAACCCTTCCATCCCGCCTTTTTCCGATGAGTGGTCCACCCTCGCCATCGGAGATGTCTGGAAAGGCAGAGACCGCTATCTGTGGCTCCAAAAAGAAGTCACCATTCCGCACTCTTTTGCTGGGGAATCGATTGTCGGCATTTTTGATTTCGGAAATACCGGGGGCGGAAACAACTCCGGATTTGAATCGCTTCTCTATGTGAATGGCACTCCGTATCAGGGAGTGGACGCCAATCACAAAGAAGTCTTCTTCCCAGAAGATGCTGCGGGGACAACACTTGTTCTGACGTTCCGTCTCTGGTCCGGTTTGGAAGGCGGGGGACTGCCCGCAGAGCAGATTCACCGCATCGCGCAGGCTTCGTTTGCCTGTCTTGACCAGAAAGCAGATGCCTTTTACTATCTGGCAGACACCATCATTGAGACGGTCAAAATCCTTCCGGATGACCATGCAGACAAATATCGGCTCAGAAGTGCGCTGAATCGGGCGATCAACCTCATCGACTGGTCTTACCCGGACAGCACGGAATTTTACGAATCCATCGCAAAGGCCTATGATTGTCTGGATCAGGAGATTTCGTCGATGGAGAAAAACAGTCTCGTCCATGTTACCTGTGTGGGACACACCCACATTGACCTGGCATGGCTGTGGCGCTTAAAGCATACGAGGGAAAAAGCGTCCCGGTCGTTTTCGACGGTTCTTCGCCTGATGGAGCGGTATCCAGAATATTTCTTTTTGCAGACACAGCCCCAGATCTATGCATACATCAAGGAGGATTTCCCGGACCTGTTTGAGCAAATTCGCCAGCGGGTCGCTTCCGGCCAGTGGGAAGTGGACGGCGGTATGTGGGTCGAGGCGGACTGCAACCTCACAAGCGGAGAGTCTCTCACCAGACAGCTTCTGATCGGCAGCAATTTCATCCGCCAGGAATTTGGCAAAGACGTCCACTATCTCTGGCTCCCCGATGTATTCGGATATTCCTGGGCACTGCCGCAGATTCTGCGAAAATCCGGAATTGATACGTTTATGACGACAAAGATCAGCTGGAACCAGTACAACCGGATGCCGCACGACACGTTCTACTGGACGGGAATCGACGGCAGCCAGGTTCTGACCCATTTTATTACGACGCCGGAACCGTGGTGTCAGCCCGGCTCCTGGCTCTACACCTACAACGGCCAGCTTCTCCCGAAAACCGTCAAGGGCGTCTGGGATGCCTACAGCGAGAAGGAAGTCAATCAAAATCTTCTGATCTCCTACGGATACGGGGACGGCGGCGGCGGTGTGAGCCGGGATATGCTGGAACAGCGGCGCTGCCTCGATCGGATGCCGGGGCTTCCTTTTGTAAAGACCGGAACCGCCAAAGACTATTTCCAGAAGCTTCATGAAACCATCGAACATACCGATCAGCATGTCAGCACATGGGACGGCGAGCTGTATCTGGAGTATCACCGGGGTACGTATACAAGCCACGCTTACAACAAGAAGATCAACCGGAAACTGGAGCTTTTGTACCGGGAAACCGAGTTTATGAGTGCAATGCGCAGCATCGCCTCCGGCAGTATGGCGCTTGCCAGACAAGGCGATCTGACCCGGGGATGGAAGATCATTCTCGCCAATCAGTTCCACGACATCATTCCCGGCTCCTCCATCCATGAAGTCTACGAGGACTGCGTTGTCGACTACGCAGAGGCAGAGAAGATTGCACGAGATGTAGAGGAATCCGCACTTTGCGGATGGATCCATCCCGCCGACCAGACGTTTACCGTTTGGAATTATTGCGGATGGAATCGCACGTCCCTTGTCCTTCTCCCCGTCACAGACGACGGCGTTTTTCTGGATTCCCGCGGAGAGACACTGCCCTCCCAGAAAACCGGACAGGGCACTTATGTGGAAGTGACCGTTCCTTCCATGGGATACGAAACCGTCGCCTTTGAGCCGGGAAGCAAAGAAGAGACAATCCCCTTCCGCCTTGACGGTTCTGCACTGGAGACGCCGTTCTACCACATCGAGTGGAACGAACACGGACAGCTTACGAGTCTGTACGACAAGGAAGCGCATCGCCAGGTTCTCGCCAGCGGGCAGCGGGGCAATGTGCTGCAAGTATTTGAGGATAAGCCGCTTGGAAACGATGCCTGGGACATTGATCTTTTCTATCAGGAGAAAATGCGCGAAGTCACGCAGCTGCAGTCACTTGAGCTGGTGGAGTGCGGGCCGCTGAGAGCCGTTGTGCGCATGGAATGGAATTATATGAGCTCCAAAATCCGTCAGGATCTGGTTGTGTATGCGAAGGACAGAAGAATTGATTTCCAGACATGGGCGGATTACCGCGAGGTGCATCAGCTTCTGAAAGTCTGCTTCCCGGTTGACATCCGCACGACCTATGCCACATATGACATTCAGTACGGCAATGTCCGCCGCCCCAACCACTGGAATACGTCCTGGGATCAGGCCAAATTTGAGACCGTCGGACACCGCTTCGCAGATCTTTCCGAACGTGACTACGGCGTCAGTCTGATGAACGACTGCAAATACGGGTATGACATCAAGGGAAATCAGATGCGGCTCACGCTGATTAAGACAGCCGGTTACCCGGATCACAGCCAAGATTTGGGAGAGCACGAATTTACCTACTCTCTTCTTATGCATCGGGGCGATTTCATCGACGGAAATACCGTTTTGGAGGCGGATGACCTCAATCAGCCTCTGGCCGGAAGACGCGGATGTATGCCGGACTGCAGCCACAGTTTTCTTTCCTTTGATACGCCCTATGTAGAGATGGATGCCGTGAAGCAGTCCGAAGACGGCCGCTTCCTTGTCGTCCGCTTCCATGAGTTTAGCGGTTCCAGACAGCAAGTCGCGCTGACAGCCGGATTTGATTTTTCTGCATGGTGTGAAAGTGATCTGATGGAACGGCCGATCGAAGCATTCCGGACGGTAAGCGAAGGGGAGAAGATCTGCCTGGAAGTGCGGCCCTATGAAATTAAGACCGTTTTGATTGCGCTGTGACGTCTGCGGCAGACCGTCTCACGCGCCTGCACAGACCGATATTGACAGGAATCGGATAGAGGAACGTTTTCTTCCCCTATCCGATTCCTTTTATCCGATCTAAATTTAACTCAAACAGATTGGTTCGTTTCGGACTCTTCTCCCGCCACACGGATGTCCCGGAGAAGTACCGCATACGGCCCTTCAAATCGCCGGTTTGTCTGCCGCTCGAAGGAAAAGGTCAGTTCTTTTTGCGCTTCGAGCAGACTTCCGTTGATCGATCCTCCCGTAACGGGAACGGTTTTTATCCCGTCATTGTAGTATGCCAGACGGATCTCTCCCATAAAATGCCCGGAAAACGGGTCCATCTGGAAATCCGAGAAGTTTACGACGTGAAGCCCTTTTTGCTGTTTCATGTCCGCAAAGGACATGCTGCCGCACGCCACTTCCATCTTCTCATAAATTCCCGTCGGCTCCATTCCAAGATAGGACGCGATCCGGCAGTCCCCATGGATGGTTTGGAGTATTCCCCCCTGCATCAGCGGGCGGCGCACCATGGGAATCCCTTCTGTACTGTACGGATCGTTTGGAACGAGCCACGCATCGATTTTCTCGCCCCGGATTTCATCGCCCTGGGCAGATGCCCCCTTCTGAAACGAGGAGTATCCGTGATAGATGGAGGAAGCCAGGGAGCGATTCCGGTAATATGACATCAGCTCCCGCACCGAATCGCCGGACAGCACAATATCATACGTTCCGGCCAGAGGCGCACTTTGTGCTCTGGCTCTGTCCCTTGTGAGTACGAGCGTATCCCGGACTTTCTTCTTCAAATCATCACACGCCAGATTGTCATAGGAAAAACTTTCATACGTCTCCACATCCTGAGGCTCTTTGCACTGGGCGACAAATTCGCCGGTTACCTGATCTGTCGTATAGCTCACGCAGATCCCCTCCGAGTTTACAATGGAAACGGTTTTTCTGGAGACAAACAGCTCCGCCGAATTCAGAAAAGCGTTTGCATCCCGGTCATTGGCAAACAGAGCCTCCGTCATAATGGCAGCGCTCTCCTCCAGCGAATGCTGTGCCAGATCGCTGTCTGTCCGAATTCTCTCCTGCGCCGTTCCCTTTGGAAGCGGATATGCCGGATTTGGCACAAACGACGCGGCAAACCAAGCATTTTGAATTCGTGCTTCCAATTCCTTTCTCGTCATGGAAGCGCTCACATTCGCATTGGCTGACCCGCGGCACATCGTTCCGTCTTTTTCAAAATCCCGGTAAACCGTAACTTCCGCCAGGCGCACCTTTGTTTTTCTGCGCAGATCCAGATCCCTGCGCAGGAAAAAAAGCTCCGCACTCTCTTTTTCTGTCTCACGAATCAGGTAATGTTGAATTCCCTTTTCCTTTAATATCTCCTTGATTAAATCAATCATCTTTTCCTCACTTCCGCGCTCTCTGACCATGCAGCAGCCGTTTTTCTCTTACCCAAGACGGATTCTCGCCTTAATGTAGGGACCTCCATCCGACACTTTTACAAACTCTTTGTATCCTTTTCCGCAGAAACCGCCTCCGCCAAGCTCCGTCCGATCCGACATCATGGAGATCGATTTCAGCAAATCCGGAACATAGCCTGTCAGCACGACCGGAGAGAAAATGGTTCCTGTCAATTTTCCGTCTTTGATTTCTCTTGCGATGTTCACCATACATTGAATTCCCCAGTTTTTCGGGTCTTCCATGCCGCTTGTCGCATTTTCCAGGAGCATTCCGTCGGAAATGGAGGCGATCATCTCTTCCAGCCGATCGTTTCCCGGTTCAAAGTACGTGTTGGTCATGCGGGTGTAGGCTTTGCGCAGATAGCTTTCTCTTCTTCCGTTTCCGGTCGGGCGCACACCGAGGCAGAGCGCTGTCTGTGCGTCTGAAATTCCCTGTTTGAGAACGCCTTTTTCGATGACAATGGTATCCGAGGCAAGCGTTCCCTCATTGTGACGAGCGGGGATGCCACGGTCTGTCCGATATATTCCTTTGCCAGCGCGCGGTCCTTCACAAACATATCCATCTCTACCCCGTGTCCGAATGCCTCGTGGACAATCATTCCCGTCACTTCCGGCGTGCAGATGCAGTCATACTCTCCCGGGACAATGGGGCGGGAGTCGAGAAGATCAATGGCCGTCTGGCACACCTCCTCCAGCCCGTCCTTCATGGAGTCCAAAAGCTCCATTCCTCCCAGAACGGAAAAACCTTTAAAGCAGTCCTTTCCCTCATCCCCTCTGGACGTCGCCACATAGACGCCCCCGGTCGTCCACATGACGTTCTGCTCCATATCGCGGTTTTTGGACAAAAACAGTTTGTGGCAGACCTGATAAGAGCAGCTGACGGAACAGTTGATGATCTGATCGCTGTATGCCAGCGCCCTGTCCTTGAGTTTCCCAATCTCTTCCAGAATCTGTTCTTCCCCATACTGCTCCGGAGAAATCTCATATTCTGTACTCTCCGAAAAGACAATGGGATCGTCGCGCAGCATGGAATATTCCCGCAAAGACTCCCCTTTTCCGAGGGCAAACACTTGCTCGCGGACGGTCTTTGCGATCTCGTCGAGCGTTTCCTCCTGAATCTCATTGAAGGAATACTCCCCATAGTGTTTTCCATCGTACGCCTTGATGACAAATCCTCTCCCCGACAGCAATGCGTCTTCCTTGAGAACCGTCTGTTTTTTGGACACCGCATACTGCTTGGCCACCGAGTCCGATGCCAGGATTGAGGCATACGGATACGTCTCCAGCAGTTTCCCCAAAAGCTTTTTCAGAAGCGGCTTCACTTCTGCCAGATAGACACTCTTTTCTACTTTCATGAATTTCCTCCTCCAAACAGCAGCATCATCGCTTCATACGGACGGAGTCTTGCCGTACTTCTTTATCAGGTTGATGTAATGGTTTGTAAAACGGCGGAACTGTTCAGCCTCTTTCAGATTATATTCGTCTGTGCCGATATGTACCTCAGGACCTATGAAAACAGGATTCTCGCCGCTCAGATACTCGTCGAACAGCGAGTCTGCAAAGTCGTAAACTTCCTTCTTGTAGAGGTCCAGATGGTCTGCGCCATATTCCTTGTTGTCGGCAGCCAGTTTCTCTATGGCGAAGATGTATTAAAAACTGTAGCTGAGAGAGCGGCCGAAATGGCCGATAAAATGAATTCCTCGGGAAACCTCCCGTGCAGACTGATATATAAGGGAACAGTTAAAACCAACGCTGAAATAACCGAAATTGTCAAAGCTGCAAATTTTGATGATTCATGTGCCGGAATAATTACATGGTGTCATACATTCAGCCCGTCAAAAATGTGGATTAACGGTCTCGAATCTCTTCAAAAGCCTTATTGCCATTTTGCAACTCAATATAACCGTGAAATACCCAATGATGAAATCGACATGGATTTCATGAATCTTAATCAGGCAGCTCATGGAGACCGTGAACACGGATTTATCGCAGCAAGACTCAGAATGCCGAGAAAAATTATAACCGGCTACTGGCAGGACGATGCAGTTCAGAAAAGACTCGGCAGTTGGATGCGCGCCGCTGTCGGTGTAGCCGTCAGTAAGGGACTTAAAGTGATGCGCTTCGGCGACAATATGAGAGAGGTTGCTGTTACTGAAGGCGATAAGATTGAGGTTCAAACAAAACTCGGATGGCAGGTTAACACATGGCCCGTCGGAACACTTGTGGAGGCAATGAA
>CASGAH010000016.1 GCA_949299375.1 uncultured Eubacteriales bacterium
TCATCAAAAACATGCCTGCAGCAGCAAGGACACACAGCTGAATTTTTTTCTTTGTCATCCGGAATTTCTCTCTCCTTTTGCTCTTCCTATTTCAATTCTCATTTTAAATATGCCTGCGGCTTCGGCGCAAAGCGCCGCCGCAGGCATTGCTGTCTCATCTATCCAATTCGATAATTTTGCGGGGGCTCCTCAGTCTTTGGCCCCGGCTGCATCCTGTGTCCCAGGCGCATCGTCAATCGCCTTTCCGATGTCGTGCCGCATATATTTGTTTTCAAATGAAATCCATTCCGTCGCGCGGTAGGCATTGGCTCTTGCCTCTTTCAGGCTGCTCCCAAGCGCCGTAACGCCGAGGACGCGGCCTCCGTTTGTCAAAATGTCGTGATCTGCGCCAAACTTCGTTCCCGCATGGAAGACAAAGCATTCCTCGCTGCCCAGAAATGTCTCCAGCCCGTGAATGGGGAATCCCTTCTCATAGTGCAGCGGATACCCGTCGGAGGCAAGAACGACGCAGACTGCCGCATTGTCCTCGAATTGGAGATCGATCTGATCGAGCGTTCCGTCCACGCATGCTTCAAACACATCGACAATGTCATCTTTCATTCTCGGGAGCACAACCTGTGTCTCCGGGTCGCCAAATCTTGCATTGTACTCCAGCACCTTCGGTCCGTCCTCTGTCAGCATAAGGCCAAAGAAAATGACTCCCTGGAACGGACGTCCCTCTTTTGCCATCGCGTCAACCGTAGGCTGATAGATCGTCTCCCGGCAAATGCGGTCGATCTCCTCGGTATAAAACGGACTCGGCGAGAACGTTCCCATTCCGCCGGTGTTGGGTCCCTCGTCGTTGTCCCATGCCCGCTTGTGGTCCTGAGCGGAAGTCATAATCCGGATCGTCTTTCCGTCGACAAAGCTCAGAACAGAAACTTCACGCCCTGTCAGGAATTCCTCTATGACAATGCGGTTTCCCGCACCTCCAAACTGCTTGTCCATCATCAGCGTCTTCACGCCTTCTTTCGCCTGCGCAAGCGTATTGCAGATGAGAACGCCTTTCCCGAGGGCGAGTCCGTCCGCCTTCAGCACGATCGGCATCGGCGCAGTTTCCAGGTAGGCAAGCGCCTCCTGTGCAGAGTCAAACGTTTCATAGCGCGCAGTTGGAATCCCATATTTTTTCATCAGCGCTTTGGAAAATACTTTTGACCCTTCCAGTATGGCCGCATTTTTCCTCGGGCCGAACACGCGCAGTCCCTCCGCCTCAAATACATCGACAATCCCTCCTACGAGCGGGTCATCCATTCCGATTACGGTGAGATCGATCGCCTCTTCCTTTGCGAATGCGGCGAGACGCTCAAACTCCATCGCGCCGATGGGCACACACTGCGCATACTGCGCGATACCGGCATTTCCGGGCGCACAGTAAATCTTGTCTGCCTTCGGGCTCCTGGAAAGCTTCCAGGCAATCGCGTGCTCTCTTCCGCCGCTTCCTACGATTAATATTTTCATTTTTTTCTCCATTTCCGCCTGTTTCCAGCAAGTCTTTGTTTTGTCCGGCTTATTGTTCCAAAAGGATTGCCTTTCCATCCTCTACGCGCACCTTTCCATGTGCGATCAGATCAATCGCTTTGGGCAGGATGATCCACTCTGCCTCCTCCATCACCCGGCGCTGCAGCACTTGGGGGGTATCCCCGCTTCGCACTTCCACCGCCTTTTGCAGAAGAATCGGCCCGGTGTCGGTTCCCTCGTCCACAAAGTGGACGGTCGCCCCCGTCACCCTCACCCCGCGCTGCAGGGCGGCCTCGTGCACTTTCAGCCCGTAAAATCCGTCCCCGCAAAACGACGGGATCAGAGACGGGTGGATGTTGATGATTCTGCCGGCGTAGCTTCGGATGATTCCCTCCGGCAAAATGACAAGGTACCCGGCCAGCACGATCAGATCAACCTGGAAGGCAGACAGTGCCTCGGAAAGCGCCTCGGAAAACGCCTGGCGGCTGTCGTAGTCTTTCGGGGAAATGCACCGGGTTGGAATGCCGTGTTTTTTTGCCCGCTCCAGGGCATACGCATTTGTCTTGTTGCTCACGACAACTTCGATGGACGCATCCCGGATGGACCCGCGCTCCATTGCGTCGAGGATGGCCTGCAGATTCGTCCCGCCCCCGCTGACAAGCACTCCGATTTTCAGCATAAGCAAACTCCTTTTTCTCCGGCCACGGTCTTTCCGATGCGGTAGCATGTCTCCCCGGCCGCCTCGATTGCAGCCATGGCGGCGGATGCGTCTTTCGGGTCAACGGCGATCACCATACCGATTCCCATATTGTAGGTGTTGTACATTCCTTTTTCGGAGACCTTTCCCTCCCTGGCCAGCATGCGGAAAATCGGCGGAATCGGGTAGCTGTCTTTTTCGATCTGTGCGCACATTCCCTCCGGGAGCATCCGCGGAATATTCTCATAAAATCCGCCGCCCGTAATGTGGCTGCACGCCTTGATTGTGACGCCGCACTCCTTTATGTGCTTTAATGCTTTGACATAAATTTTAGTCGGTGCCAAAAGCGCCTCCCCAAGTGTTGTCCCGAGTTCCTCCTCGTACGTATCCAGTCGTTCTCTCGTCATTTCAAACACCCGGCGGACAAGCGAAAAGCCGTTGGAATGTACGCCGCTGGAAGCGATTCCGATCAGCACGTCGTTCTCTTTCACCGTTTGACCGGTAATCATATCTTTGGCATCTACAACGCCCACCGCAAACCCAGCCAAATCATACTCGTCTTCCGGGTAAAATCCGGGCATCTCCGCCGTCTCCCCGCCGATTAAGGCTGCGCCTGCCTGTGCGCATCCTTCTGCAACGCCTTTGACAATCTCCGCGATTTTTTCCGGGCGGTTCTTTCCGCAGGCAATGTAGTCGAGGAAAAACAGCGGCTCCCCTCCCGCGCAGGCAATGTCATTGACGCACATCGCAACGCAGTCGATGCCGATTGTGTCATGCCGATCCATCAAAAAAGCGAGTTTTAACTTTGTCCCTACCCCGTCCGTTCCAGATACGAGCGTGGGATTCTCCATCTGTTTCAGCGCATTTGCGGAAAACGCGCCGGAAAATCCGCCGATGTTGGTCATAACTTCCGGGCGCATCGTCTTTTTAATATGTTCCTTCATCAGTTCGACGGATCGATATCCGGCTTCAATATCGACCCCTGCATTTTTGTAATCCATTGTCCGTCTCTCCTTTTTGCTACCGCTTCATCTGTTCCAGGTATGCCTTATATTTGATGTCTTCCAGTTTCTGCGCCTTTTCTTCTACCATCGTCTCCAGCGACTTGGCGTAGTCCTCCAGTCTCCTGCTCAGCGCCTCATCTGTGACAGCGACGATCTTTGCCGCCAAGAGCCCGGCGTTTTGCGCACCGTTGATGGCAACCGTCGCCACCGGAATGCCCGGAGGCATCTGGCAGATGGAGTACAGAGAGTCTACCCCTCCCAATGCCTTTGTCTGAACCGGAACGCCGATTACCGGAAGAACCGTCATTGCCGCTGTCATTCCCGGAAGGTGAGCGGCTCCGCCTGCCCCCGCGATGATTGCCTTTAACCCTCTCTCTTTTGCGCTGTGCGCATACTCGTACATCTTGTCCGGTGTGCGGTGTGCTGATACAACCGTCAGCTCATACGGGACTTCCAGCTGGTCAAGAATCTCGGCCGCCTTTGCCATCACAGGAAGATCCGAGTCGCTTCCCATAATAATGCCAACAACTGGCGCCATTGTATTTGTCCTCCTTTAATATGGTTTGTGTGCTGCATGGATTTATTGATAGTGAATCGCCCGATGCGCCGCTCGAACCTGGCGCAGCGCCTCCTCAAGCGTTTCGGCTGTGGCTGTGATATGCCCCATCTTTCTGCCTCTGTCCACTTTCGTCTTGCCGTAAATGTGGATCTTGACATCTGGATTTTGGTAGGCCTCATGCAGCCCTTCTACGACAGCCGGCTCCGCCGCGTGTTCCCCGATGATGTTTTTCATCGCCGCCGGGCGGATCAGCTCTGTGCTTCCAAGGGGAAGACCGGTGATCGCCCGAATGTGATTCTCGTACTGGGAGGTGACGCAGGCCTCAATCGTGTAGTGACCGGAATTGTGGGGTCTCGGCGCCAGCTCATTGACGAGGATGTGCCCTTCGGGCGTGACAAACAGTTCCACACAGAGCATCCCGTATGCGTTGAATGCCTCCAGGCACTGGCGGGCAACTTCCATCGCCTCGCATCGGGTCTGTTCTGAGATCTCAGCGGGAACCGTCGTCTCGTCCAGAATGCTGTTTTTGTGAACATTCTCCGCGACGGGGAAAACCGCGACATCCCCGTTGGTGCTCCGGCAGGCAAGGACGGACACTTCCTTTGTGAAGGGGACGAACCGCTCCACCATCAGCGGGACAGCTCCCGCGCCAAGATCCTGATAGCAAAGCGACATTTCATCCCTCGAACGGATGAGGGCATTTCCTTTCCCGTCATATCCCCCCGTGCAAGTCTTTAAAAGGAACGGGTAGGAAAACATCCGCTCTGCGCCCTGTAAGTCGGCAAGGGAATTGACCGGTACAAAATCCGGAACCGGAATGTTGTGGTGGCGAAGCCACATTTTCTGCTGATACTTGTTTTGGATGTGTGACAATGTCTCGGAAGAGGGATAGACGCTATATCCCATCTGTTCCAGCTCCTGCAGCGCCTTCAGGCTGATATGTTCAAATTCATATGTCACAACGTCCACTTTTGAGGCCAGCCGTTTGATCGCCTCGATGTCGTCGAATCCCGCTACAATGTGGGCGTCCGCTATGCTGTGAGCCGGACAGTGAAAGGTCGGGTCCAGAATGACAAACTCATAATCCAGGCGCTTGGCGTCCAGAATCATCATTTTTCCGAGCTGGCCGCCCCCGATAATACCAATTTTCTTCGTCTTCCTCATAGTCTTCCTCGTTTCCGCGCCGCTGTCCGCGCTTTTCTACAGGTCTACTATAGACCTGTTTTTTCATGCCGTCAAGCGTCTTCTTCTCTGTCCGCTCCGGCACAACTCTTTTTCTGGTGCATTGGAACGCGCTTATCTCCCGGAAAAAAACAGGACAATCAGCCCCGCGATGACGGCGAGGTTGAGAAAAATGCCTGCCCAGGCGCTCCCCCGGTAAGATCGCTTCCGGCGGACTCCGCTGCAGCCGATATAAATTCCCCAGACTGCCATGAGAAAAATCCCGATGCAGACAGTTCCAACCCATCGTCCGGCATTGCCCTGTTCCAAGCAGGAGACAAGCACGAGTGCAAGAAATGTGATTGCCTCCGCAAACGCCATTGCGCAGGAAACCGGACCGTTCCAAATGTGCGTTTTGTTGTGAAATACAATGTTTTGTCTCATCCGGCATTGCTCCTTTCCAGTTGCCCTCCTCTTTGGGACGCCAGACCATACAGCCAGAAACCGGCCAGACAGCCCAGCGTGTTAAGAAGGATATCATCCACATCAAAGCAGCCGACCCGTGTCACAAGCTGAACCGTCTCAATGAGAAGGCTGAGCAGACATCCGGAGAGGGCAATCCTTTTTCCCGAGCGAAAGCGTCTGCTTCGCGCCGGCAAATACAGTCCAAACGGGATAAAGCATACGACATTTCCAACAAGATTGATCAAAACCGCCCGGATCCCGAGCTTGCGGCTGTGAATGACAAAGCGGCTGATTTCGCGAAACGGAACAATGTTGTATGCATAGTGGTGATCTCCCGTCCTTCCAAACAGGTCTGCCAGAAACAGGCAGTAGCAAAGGATCACCAGATAGAGGAAAAAGAGCAGTTCCCCGATCGTTTGATGCCATCCCTGACGTTTTTCCCCACGCATCATTTAAAATGTAATATTTTTTCTGGAGGCCAGCAGTCTGGCTCCGTTGACAATGGACAAGATGCCGACGGCCATCCCTGTCACCAACACTACAATGCCAATGGACAGACTTCCTGCCCCTGTCTGCGTTACCGTTTTGTACAATTTCTCATCCATGAAGACGAACCTCCTATTTTTCTGTGTCTGCTGCGGTCTCAGATTTCCGCGCCATACTTATCATAATATGCGTCTATGGCGGCCTTTAATGCGTCATCGATGATGACTCTTCCCTTGTAAGGTTTATTGTACAAATGTTCAATGACTTCCTCCATCGTGACGATGGCAGCGGTCTTCAAACCATACTCCTCCTCGATTTCCTTGAGAGCGCTCTTTTCGCCTCTGCCCCGCTCCATCCGGTCTACCGACACGACAAGTCCAAGCACTTCCACCTTGCCCTGCGCGCGGATGATGGGAAGCGTCTCCTGAATGGACGTTCCCGCTGTCGTCACATCCTCAATGATCACAACTTTGTCACCGTCCTGAATGGGGCTTCCGAGCAAAATTCCCTTGTCGCCGTGGTCTTTCATCTCCTTGCGGTTGGAACAATAGCGAACGTCCGCATCGTAGTACTCGCTCAGCGCAATGGAGGTGGCCACACTCAGCGGAATCCCCTTATACGCAGGTCCGAACAGCACGTCGAAATCTGTGCCGAATTTGGAAATGATGGCTCTGGCATAATATTCTCCCAGACTTCTCAGCTGGGTTCCTGTGCGGTAAAATCCCGTGTTGACAAAAAACGGCGTCTTTCTTCCGCTCTTCGTCACAAAGTTCCCAAATTTTAAAACTTCACAGTCAATCATAAATTCGATAAACTCTTTTTTATATTGTTCCATAATCTTCCTCGTCTCTTTTCCTTATGATTCTTGCGCCTGTGCCCTCTGTCAGCGCACAGCTCCGATCAGTTCATTGATGTCTGTCACATGATATTTGCGCATATACGCCTCGATCTCCCGAATCGTCCGGATGGTCGCATCCGGCTGGTAGAAGTTTGCCGTTCCAATCGACACGGCGCTGGCCCCCGCCAGAATGAACTCCAGCGCATCCTCCCCATTTTGGATGCCGCCCATCCCGATCACCGGAATGTTCACCGCATGGGAGGCCTGATAGACCATGCGCACCGCAACCGGTTTGATTGCCGGGCCGGACAGTCCGCCGGTCTTGTTGGCAAGCGCAAACGTCCGTCTGTTCACATCAATCTTCATGCCGGTGAGCGTGTTAATCAGGGAAATGGCGTCCGCCCCTCCTGCCTCCACCGCTTTTGCCATCTCGGCGATGTCTGTGACGTTCGGGCTGAGCTTCATCACAACTGGCTGTTTTGCCTTCGCCTTCACTTCCCGCGTCACCTTCTGCGCAAGCTTCGGATCCTGTCCGAACGCAATTCCCCCCGCTTTGACATTCGGGCAGGAGATGTTGATTTCCAGAAGATCCACATCCTCTTCTCCGAGCCGTTCCACAACTTCCACGTAGTCTTCGATCGAGCGGCCGCAGACATTTACAATGATTTTCGTGTCGTATTGTTTCAAAAATGGAATGTCGCGCTGGCAAAACAGGTCAATCCCGGGATTTTGCAGGCCGATGGCATTGAGCATCCCGCCATATGTCTCTGCGATGCGCGGCGTCGGATTGCCGGGCCACGGCACGTTGGAGACTCCTTTTGTCACGACAGCGCCCAGCTGATTCAAATCTACATATTCTGCGTATTCCATGCCGGAGCCGAACGTACCGGATGCCGTCATCACCGGATTTTTCAGGACCACTCCCGCCAGATTTACGGATGTATTGAGCTGCTCCATCACAATTCCACCTCCGTCGATAAAAATACAGGGCCGTCTTTGCAAATTCTCTTATTGTTCACCTGGGAATGTCCGTCAATCTCCGTCGACTGACATACGCAGGCCAGGCAGGCGCCGATTCCGCACGCCATCCGCTCTTCTAAGGAGAGGTAGCACTCTATCCCGTGCTGCCCGGCGTATTCCTTGACAGCCCGAAGCATCGGCGTCGGGCCGCAGGCGTAGATGATCTCAGCGTCCAGATTGTTCTCCCGGATGGCATCCATAACCGTTCCCTTCGTGCCGCAGCTTCCATCCTCTGTCGCGATAAATACGGCGCCGTGCGCCTGCAAATCCTCCACAAGGAATTGCTGATCCCGGTATCCGACAACAATCTGCTTCTCACCGTGCAGCGATTTGGCAAGTTCGAGCATCGGCGGAATTCCGATTCCGCCGCCGATCAAAAGTGCCTTCTTCGGCTTGAGGGGAAATCCGTTTCCAAGCGGTCCCAAAACAGAAATCGTGTCCCCCGTCCCGTATCCGGAGAGTTCCCGGGTTCCGCGTCCCACGACCCGATACACGATGCGAATCCACCCTGTCTTGGCCTCCGCCTCGCAAATGCTGATCGGCCTTGGCAGGAGGCTGCTCTGATCCTTCATAAAAAGGGAGAGAAACTGTCCCGGTTTTGCCTGGCGTGCAATCTGCTGTGTCTGAATCCACATGCTGTACACCCCTTCCATCAGACAGTCCTGACGGATCACCCTTGCCTGTTCCTTTGTTTTCTTCATAGCTTTCCTCCGTTTTTAAAAGATCCGGTTGATGTCTGCAATCATGTCGAGAACCGCCGCCCGGGAAGCCTCCCCGAAATGCTGCGGACCGTAGGCCGCATACGCCTGCTGTTTGTAGGCCGCAATGATGCCGCGGGAAGAGTTGACGATCGCGCCCAGACCGTCCTTGTTGAAGTAAGGTTTCAAATCTTCCGCCTTGCCGCCCTGGGCACCGTACCCCGGCACAAGAATATACGATTTCGGCATGATGCTGCGCAAAATGCTTCCCATCTTCGGGTAAGTCGCTCCGACAACACATCCGACATTGCTGTAGGCGCCATCCATACACGACTCTCCCCACTGTGCAACCTTTTCTCCGACCAGTTCATACAGCGGACGCCCGTTGACAAGCTGATCCTGGAATTCTCCGCTGGATGGGTTGGATGTCTTGACAAGGATGAACACGCCTTTGTCTTCCTCCCGGCACACATCGAGAAATGGCTGGATTCCATCTGAGCCGAGATACGGGTTGACGGTCGCAAAATCCTCGTCAAAGACCGGAATCTTCTGACTTCCAACCGCAGCCTTTCCAAGATGACCAACTGCATAGGCAGCGGAAGTCGAGCCGATGTCTCCTCGCTTTACATCCCCGATTACGATCAGTCCCTTGGATTTGCAGTAGTCGATTGTCTTTTTGTATACAACCAATCCCGGAATACCAAACTGCTCATACATGGCAATCTGCGGTTTTACTGCCGGAATCAAATCCCATATATGATCAATGATCTCTTTGTTGAACTGCCAGATCGCCTGTGCGGCGCCCTCCAGCGTCTCCCCATATTCCGCAAATGCCTTTTTCTTTTCCGCTTCCGGAACGTAGGAAAGCATCGGATCCAGTCCTACCACTACAGGGGCCTGTAATTTTTGTATTTTCTGAACCAATTGATGAATCATCTCTGTCTCCTCCCTCTCATTTGTGGCTGGTCTTTTCTTTTTTGCCTGATTGGGTTCATTATAACATAGGAAAAAAGGCAGTGCAAGTGCTCTCTTTTGCAAGCGGTACAAAATTCATCGGATTCTGAAAATTCCTTCCTTAAAACACAAATCCCCATATTGCCATGCAATACGGGGATTTGTATTTAAGGATTGCAGCTTCCGCAAGGGGTATAGCCATCCTGAATCAGCTGCTGGCGCGTACCGCTGTATTCCTCGCGGTTTGCCTCAGAGATCCGGCTGACGCTGCTGCAGTCGGTTCGATGAAATGTCTTTCGGTTCGTATTTAAAATGTAGGTTTCCACAGCGGAGGACGCCCCGCGCTCAAAACTCCACGACACGTTTGTTCCGTCGCTTGCAGCAATGATTGTCCCGGACTGGTCGGTTCGGTAGATCTGCACATCTTCCTCCTGAAGCTTTGCAATCGTCTCCACGTGGGGATGTCCATACTTGTTGTCCGCCCCGCAGCTGATGACGGCATACACCGGATTGACTGCTTTCAAAAAGGCGTCACAGGTCGATGTGCTGCTCCCGTGGTGGCCGCACTTGAGCACATCCGCTTCCAGGTCAATGCCGGAATTACACATATCCAGCTCGGAAGTCTCCTCCGCATCTCCGCACATCACAACGGAAGTATTTCCGCACACGAGCTTGATTCCAACGGACAAGTCATTTGTATCCTCATAGGCCTGCGCGGGCGCCAGGATGAGAAACGACACGTCTCCCAGCGAATAGCTGTCTCCGACTTCCGCCCAGGAAACCTCCACATTTCCCGCTTCAATGCCCTCAAGCACTTCCTGGTATGTCCGTGTCCCGTAGTCTGTCTCCGGGAGAATGGCCCGCTCTACGGTCACAGCCTCCAACACATCGTCCATTCCGCCGATGTGGTCGCTGTGCGGATGTGTCCCAATGATATAGTCCAGTACTTCAACGCCCTGCTCTCTCAGATACGATACGACGGTTTCTCCCTGATCGTTCTCCCCGGCATCTATGAGCATATAGTGTCCATCCGATTCGACAAGAATGGAATCTCCCTGCCCGACATCGATAAAATGAACGCTGCAGCTTACGCCGACAGCATCCCCGTCTTCCCGGGACGGCTCCACCGCGGCATTGGGAGTGTTCTCACTCTCCATCTCAAGGAGAACATCCAAAAGTTCCTCGCATCCCGCCAGAGAAAACAGCGCCAAAAGAAGCGCCTCCATGATCCCCATTCTTTTTCCTCGTCTTTTCTTTGTCATCTTCTTATCCTCTTTCCGCACCATTTGTGTGCCTCAACAGTATAGCAGATTTTTTGCCCGTGTGCAAGCGATACGCGGACATTGCACGAAAAAGAGGAAGATACAGCGGATGGCTGCACTTCCTCTCCTGCGCGGCTGGTTTTCAAACCCCCCGCCGCGCCACAGCAATGATTAATCTTCTCCCTTGACCTTTTTGATGATGATAATCAGGGCAACTGTAACCGCCGCAAAGATCAATGCCAGCACTGCGATCAACTTCCATTCCATTCTTGTCATACTGTTTGTGATAAAGCTGAATACCAGCAATACCACTGCCCAGTAAATAACAAAACTCAGATAACGCAGGATGGTCCAAAACAGCGTCGTTGTCTTGGATCTTGGTTCGTTACTGCTCATAGCTGTACCTCCTTCTTCTCCCTCATACGCTCTTTTTGTGGAAGAATGCCTTCCTCCAAAAGAGGATATCTGGAAATTTGTTCATTTGGTACTCTCAGTTTATCCCATCCCTTGCGCAAAGTCAATAGAACCCCTATTTTTTCTCAAAAAAAGTACAAGTTTTTAGATGTTTTCACCAAGTTACGATTCTTCACAGGCCCATTTTCCGCGGAACAGATAGCGGTCGATCTGCTCTTTCATCTCCTCGGGCATCTCTTTTGGAACCGGAAAGACAACTGCATTTCCCATCTCCTCCACAAACGCCTGGATGATCGTCCGGGTGCGGTCCAGCGAATCCGCCGATAAGTACTGGATGACGTCGTGGCGGGAATGCAAAAATGCGCCGCCCGGAGCGCCGTCCCGGGAAAAATTGATGCACTGGATTCCGGCATCCGCAAAGGGGATGGAATCGCTTGAGTATGTTCCCCGCTTGACCACAACCGGATACCCTTTGATTTTCGTCCAGTAGTCGACATATTGTTCAAACGACTGCGATCCGGTAACCGCGGCATGTTCAAATCCGAGAACCGGCGCGGCAACGTCGATGTTGACCATCAGACGGCACGAAGCCAGCGCTTCTTTATGTGTCCTGACATAATTCCAGCTTCCCTGCAGCCCAATCTCCTCCGAGCCAAACCAGACAAACTCCATTGTTCGTCTGGGCGGATTGTTCCGGAAATATCGGAAAAGCTCCATCAAAAGAACCGAACCGGCGCCGTTGTCATATACACCTTTGCTGAATTCCACCGAATCGTAGTGCGCCCCCAGCACAATGATTTCCTCCGGAACCGTCGTCCCCTCGATGCGGGCAATCAGGTTGTGAGACGTTGATGTGACATTTGTATTTTCCACACAGAGGCAGACTTTGCGGACATTACGGGCAACCAGTTCAAATGCATCGGCAATGCGGATGTGTGCCGCCGGAATCAGACCATATTCCGCCATGTTTTTCCGGATCTTCCGGGTCGGAAGATCGGTCCGCTCCACTTCGTCGAGAAGTGTTCCGCTCATCGAGAGCATGGCAGCTGCGCCGGACTCCACGATTTTTTTGTACATCGGCAATGTCACCCGGCCGTTCACAAGAACGATTTTTCCCTTGGCCTCCGCCAGATTTACATCCGTCAGGTTCTCCCCGTAAATCAATTCTGCGGTAAGCCCTTCTTTCGCTGTGCTGGCACAGCACTGGTATCCGGTTACGACATATTCCTTTTCCTCCGGTTCCACCGCCTTCAGCGTTGCTTTGGGCATCAGGGCGTCATCAATTTCAAATGACTCGATGTTTCCTTCGGCTCCCATGCGATGAAGTTCTTCCTCCAGTATCTTCAGCGCCTTCCACTCTTCCTTACTTCCGGCAGTTCTGGTAAATTCCAGTTTTTTCAAAAGCTCAAATGCGCTTTCTTTTTGTACTGACATCATTCCTTCCTCCATTTTCGAGTACGTTTTTCCACCTCATCATAGTATATCTCCTGTTTCGGCACAATGTACAAGACAGGAAAGTTTGTTGAGAAAAGTTCATTTACATAACACTTCTCCTGTGTTTTTGTCCTATGTCTCACCCTCTTCTTTCAATTCGGAGACGGGGACAAGCTCGTATCCTTTCCCCCGGAGCCCCGCAATGAGCGCATCGATCGCAGACGGCGTATATTTTGCCCCGCTGTTCATCCATATGATGGCGCCGGGTTTGAGCTGTGCATCGCTTAACACCTGCTCTGTGATCTCATTTACCCCATAGTTTTTCCAGTCGAAACTCTCCACGGACCAGAGGACGGTGTCATATCCGCACGAGAGGGCTGTTTTAATCAGCACGCTGCTGTATGTCCCGTAGGGCGGGCGAAACAGGTTCATCTCAATTCCTGTCAGCTCCTTCACCTGCGCATGAACCTTCATCAGTTCCTGTCTGATTTCCGGACGGCTCATAGACCCCATCTCCCTGTGGCTCTGGCTGTGGTTGCCCAGATCATGCCCCGCCTGAGCCATTGCCTTTACGTCGTCTGGATAAGCGCTGACCCACTCTCCCGTCAAAAAAAACGTCGCCCGGACATCATTTTCTTCCAGTTTCTTTAGAATCGTCCCAATGTTTTCGTTTCCCCCGGCAGTGTCAAAGCTCAGCGCCACCTTTCGCTCTTTTATGTCCACACATTCCACGGGCATCTCCTGTCCCGACACCAGGCCGTTTGCCGGCATGGCGTCCTGCATCGTTGTGATGGCTCCCGCCAAAACAGCAATGCAGAACAGGCAAATGATCATCGCCTGAACGGTGATGGTTACCCTCGTATCTTCCTCCATCCGCGAACCCCTTCCAACCGAATGCATCGTCGAGTCATTATGCCTTCGGACTTCACCATCCTTATTCCTAATATATGAAACTTCCGGGCAAAGGTTCCCTGCATTTTCTTCTTGTATTGTCAAATGGATTTTGCTATACTACAAAAAACGACGCTGCGATCCGGCCGCACGGTGCAGTTTTCCAGCGTCTGAATGAGGAAGGAGGCCGGGTTCTTGACAGAAAATCAAAAAGTACTGGAACTTGCCGGATACGCGGGAACCATTCTCTTAAAAAGCGGCGCCGAAATCTTTCGGGTTCAGGAGACGATGAATCACATCATCGAATCGTTTGGAATTACCAATTATCATGTCTATGTGCTGTCCAACGCCATTTTCGCCACAGTGGGGGAGGGGACTCCGCAGCACTGCAGTCTGGTCCGGAACGTCCCTCTCGGGGAGGCCAACCTGTGTCGGATCGACGGCGTCAACACAGTCTCCCGAAAGCTGAGAGACGGTCAATATGACGCGGACACCGCGTTGAGAAAACTCCAGGAGATTGAACACGCCCGCCCCCAAAGCCGGGGCATTCTCATTTTCTCCTGCGGTTACGCCAGCATGGCGTTTTGCTATCTGTTTGGCGGAAGCATCTGGGACTGCCTCTGCGTGTTTGTGATTGGGCTGGTTCATGAGTGCTACCAGCTGTCTCCCCATAAGACGAAATCTAGCTTTACATCCACTCTGTTCAGCAGCGCTATGGTGACTTTTTTGAGTGCGGTCAGCGCCCTGGCGCTCCCGATTTTAAATTTCGACCACCTCGTGATCGGTTCCATCTTCGCACTCTTTCCGGGAATTTTGTTTACCAATTCCATCCGCGAATTTTTTAATGGCGATTATCTGTCCGGAATCATTCATATGATTCATGCCATCTTAATTGGCGTCTGCATCGCCCTTGGCGTCTGCGCCGTCATTTTGGTATTCCGACTGATTGGAGGTGTTTTTCTGTGATTCTGCAAGTTTTGGCTGCCTCGATTGGCGTCATGGGGTTTTCCATTTTATTTCACTCTCCGCGAAAGAGCTACTTTGCCTGCGGGTTTTGCGGCGGCATTGGCCTGTTTTTTTACCTCGCACTCCTTCAATGCGGCATCTCCCTGCCCGTTGCCGCCATCTTCTCCACCGTTGCCGTGACGATCATTGCGCGGATTTTGGCGGTCTCCCTTCAGATGCCTGCGACCATCTTCCTGATCGCCGGAATTTTCCCTCTCGTTCCCGGGGCCGGCATTTATTACAGCACCTACTACCTGATTACAAACGAGTGGGAACTGTTTCAATCCAAAGGGATCGAGACGCTCGGGCTTGCGGGGGGCATTGCCCTGGGAATGATCCTCGGATCTGAGGTTCCCCAGTCGCTCATCCGCCGCATCGCGCGCGGACTCCATGCGCTCTCCTCCAGAATCGGATAGCACGGGCAGCACATTTCCTGTGCCAGAGGCGCTTTGCAGCAAAGGGGGCATACCGTTTTTCCAATTGGGGTCAATAACTTCTCAGCTGATCGCTGCCGTCGTCTGCGCTCTGCGTGATGCTTCGGATCTCGACTTCATATCCGCTTGTTTTGTTGATCTGCACATAAACTCGGTCTCCCACCCTATGGCCGAGGAGCGCTTTTCCGAGAGGCGACTCGATGCTGATTCTTCCCTGCAGAGAGTCCCCTCTCACACTTGTCACAATTTTGAACGTCTCTGTCTCGTCGTCGTCCTCCAGATACACCTCCACAATGCTGTATAATCCCACTTCGTCCTTTTTTGTCGTATCCTCCACAATTCGGGCATTTTTGATCATCTGCTCCAGATAGCGAATTCGGCTCTCATTTTTGTTTTTGTCCCTTTTTGCCGCATAGTATTCAAAATTTTCGCTGAGATCTCCCTGCGCTCTCGCCTCCTTTACCGCCTCAATCGCATCTTTGCGCACAACAAGCTTCCGGTAGTCAATTTCCTCCTGAATCTTTTCGATATCCTTTCTTGTCAATCTCTCTCCCATTTCCTGTTTCCTTTCCATGCCTCAGATTCTTTTTTGCCGGTTTGGACCGTCTGAGTCTGATTTTATCTTACCACACTTTCGGATGTCAGGCAACCACTGCAAAATCTTGACTTTTTCGGCAAGTTGCGCTATGATACCCATATCGTTCACAGCATCCGGGTCAGAATCCGCTGCGGGATTTTGCTTTGCGTGTGAACAGAACAATTCGATCGAGAAAAGAGGAACATTATGCGGGAACAGGTAGGAACACTTGTCTCTTTCCGCCCGGACATCAAGGTGATGGACTGCACACTCCGGGACGGAGGACTTGTCAATAACTTTTATTTTTCAGACGATTTTGTGCGCTCCCTCTATATTGCCAACATCAAAGCTGGCGTAGACTACATGGAGTTCGGATATAAAGCATCCGGAGAAATTTTTGATGAGACAAAATTTGGGAAGTGGAAATTCTGCAAGGACGAGGACATCCGCGCCATTGTAGGGGACAACAAGGACACAGGGCTTAAGATCTCTGTCATGGCGGATGTCGGGAGAACGGATTTCCGAAAGGACATCATCCCGAAGTCGGAGAGCCCGATTGACATGATCCGGATTGCCACCTATGTCAACACCATCCCGGCGGCCATCGAAATGATTGAGGATGCGCACAGCAAAGGATATGAGACGACGGTAAACATTATGGCGGTATCCAAGGTAAACAGCGACGATCTGAAAAACAGCCTGGAGATTCTCGCCCAGAGCAGTGTGGACGTCATTTATCTGGTTGACAGTTTTGGGGCATACTATCCGGAGCAGATCCGCCGGATTGCGTCTCAATATCTGGAGATCGCACAGAAAGCCGGAAAGAAGGCCGGAATTCACGCCCACAACAACCAGCAGCTCGCCTTTGCCAACACGATCGAGGCACTCACCATCGGATGCAGTTATCTCGACTGCACCGTCAGCGGGATGGGACGCGGCGCTGGAAATTGCTTTACGGAATCGCTTCTCGCCTTTCTGCGCAACCCGAAGTACAATCTCGTGCCCGTCATGAATTTTGTTGAGCAGCATATGCTTCCGCTGAAGGCGTCCGGCGTTGTGTGGGGATACGACATCCCGTATTTGCTCACCGGCATTTTAAACGCCCATCCGTCCTCTGCCATCCGATGCATCAAAGAGCAGCGCACCGATTACTCTCGCTTCTACCATGAACTGTTTGACAATGTGCTTTGACGCACCAAAATCCAAAATGCATCGGATAGGGAAGTTTTCCTTCCCTATCCGATGCATTTTTTATCCTTTTTGTCAGGAGATCGAATCTATTTCATAATTTGCATGTTTTAAAGAGAAATTCGGATTGTAGTAGGGATCTCCTTTGTCCAGGAATTCCTCCCAAACCGTATTGAATCTTGCAATTTCCTTGCTGAAGCGCTCGATCTTTTCCGGCGTATCCTCATATCCTCTGGATTTGGATTCGTAGTGGTACAGCTCTGCATCCGGCTGATATACGACTTCATATCCGGCCTTGCGGACTCTCAGACAGAAATCAATGTCATTGAATGCCACCGCAAACGCCTCGTCCAGTCCATTCACTTCCTCATAGACCGATTTCTTCACGAGCATACACGCACCTGTGACAGCGCTCAAATTCTGCACGACCGCATTTCTGGCCATGTAGTGAATTTCCCCTCTCTTCGTTCCGGCAAACGCATGGGCAGCGACACCGCCTACGCCGACAATCACACCGGCGTGCTGAACGGTATCATCCTCGTAATACAGCCTTGCTCCGACAATCGCGGTCTGTTTTTGCATACACAGTCCGAGCATTTTCTCCAGGAAATCCGGCGTAATGACTTCTATGTCGTTGTTGAGGAGGAGCAGATACTCTCCATCCGCATATTTTGCTCCAAAGTTGTTGATCGCAGAGTAGTTGAACGGGCCATCCCATGTGACAACGTTCAGGTTTTGATATTTTTCCTTTGCCTTTTCATAGTAGGCAAACGTTTCCGCATCGGTGCTGTTGTTCTCTACAATGAGGACGTCATAGTGATCATATGTAGATTTGGTGTAGATGGAGCTCAAGCATTTCTCCAAATCCTCCACATGATCTTTGTTCGGGATCAGAATCGTCACCTTCGGATGGTACGGCAGATGGAACACGTTGCGATACCAGCCAAGGTGAACGCCCATCTCTGTCGTGACATCCATGCCAAGCCGGTCAAAGTGCGCCTGAACGGCCTTCCGTCCCGCCTCAAATGCGTACATCTTGCTCTCCGGGTTCTCTGCGGTGGAATTGGTGTGGCATCTCCAGTAGTAGAGAATCTTCGGGCAGTGGTACACTTCCCTGGACAATTCGACACTCTTTAAAATAAAGTCATAGTCCTGGGATCCGTCATACTCGGAACAGAATCCGCCGAACTGATCGACAATCGATTTTCTGACCGCGAAGAAATGGCAGATGTAGTTGTTTGTGCGCAAAAGCTCCATATTCAGGTCCGATTTAAAGTGAGGCTCAAAATGTTTCTTCCCGTTCTGATCCACTTTGTCTTCATCACTGTACATTGCGTCGATCTGCGGATTTTCGTTCAGCGCCTTCACATACTCATACAGCGCATCCGGAGCCAGCATATCGTCGTGATCGAGAAGTGCGATAAAATCTCCGGTCGCCAGTGCCATCGCCTCATTTGTATTTCCGGAAATTCCTTTGTTTTCTTTCAGGGCAACCCACTTGATGCGCATGTCGCTGCGGGCATAGCGCTCCAGTTCCCGATTCAGCTCGTGGTTGTCGCCGCTTCCGTTGGCAATGCACAACTCCCAGTTCGCATAACTCTGGTTTTTCACCGACTGAATCATATCTTTCAGGAAATTCAGCGGCGTGTTGTAAACGGGCACGATGATGCTGAATTTCGGCTCCTCATCAAAGCGGCACAGAGACTGATTTTGCAGCTCCGTGTCGGATACTTTGTTTGCCTCAAACCATTTCTGATAATTCGTCAGATCGGTCTTGATGACTTTATGGAAGAACGGCTTGATTCCATTCTGGCGCAGATAGCGAATTCCTGTCAGAACACGCCCTCTCTCAAGCGGAGTGCGCGCCCAGATTGCTGGTTTCGTAAGGCGAATTGTCAAGCTGTCAATCGGTCTTCCGGTTACATGGCTGATCTCACGAAATGTCACGAACATCTTTGGCTCATTTCCCATCTCGACAACCATGTAGAACCCAAATTCGTCTGCTTTGCGGTCTCCAAAGCAGACAAGCCCTACATCCGGGCGGTTGATTTTCAAAATCTTCGAGGGGATTGTTTCTTTTTTCGCTGTTCTGACGAGAATTGCCGTCGAATTTGCCTTCTCCGAAGGGACTGCCCATCCGCGGACGTGTACGTTTCCCTGGTCAAAATAAAGTTCATCAATCTTATACTTCATTTGTTGTCTCCTGCTTTCTTTTTGTAAATTGATGTAAGCCAAGCCGACCAATCGGAACACGGCGCAGCCCCATAGTACATAGAATGCCCGCAGTCTCAGCATTGCGGCATCCATTGGTTGATAAGAAGCAACCTCTCCTCGATTTTACTTCCTCAGCCTAGAAAAGTCAATTCTTTTTTCCTTTTTTCTGTAGGAGAACAAAAGGATCCGGCTTGCCGTCCCTGAATCCGCTGGATGGACGATCCATACTGGGACATCTCATGCAAGGAATGCGGTCTGTGCAGAAACTGCACAGACCGCAAATAGAAGTTTCCAATCAGAGAAAGCTATGCTAGCGCCCGTTTTCCAGACCGTTTCTGACATCGTCTCCAATCTCGTCGAGCAGTCCTTCGCTGTCATCGGTTGGTCCGGATGTTCCCCGGCTATTGCCGCTGTCGCTGTCTGTTCCGCTGCCTTCCGCTTCGTTGTCCTCTGTTCCATCGTTGTAAAAGTCATCCGTCATGCCGGAATCGCTTTCATCCTGTCCATCCCCCGAAGAATCTGTCGATGCAGATCCATTGTCTTCGTTGTCGGGTCTTGTACTCCCGCCATCTGTATTTCCTGGAGTTGTGTAATCCTCCTCCGCAGACGAATCCGATTCGTCCTGCGTTGTCTGTCCCCTGTCTCTTGTACAGGCCGCCATCGAAACGCTCATCAAAACGGCGCAGAGGAAAATCAGCATCTTGTTCCTTTTCTTCATCACATTGTCTCCTTTCTGACGTTTGCTTCTTTAGTATGCGTCCCGGAAACAAAATTATGCAATTGGAAATTTTTTATCATTTAAGGGAGCGCTCCGGTTTATTCTTCCGAAAAATCCAGGCTCATCAATCCGCTCAGGCTGGACTGTGCAACCCGGTTTACTGCCGTGGAATCGTCCAGTCTCACATAATAGGCCTCGTTTTCCTCATCCAGAAGACCGATGGAAAGAACGGATACTGCGGTGCTTTCCTCTGCTTCGCTTTCTTCGCCGGTTTCATACGTCACAGTCAAGATCACGGCATCCCCGCCAAGCCCGTACGCTTCCATCTGTGTTTCATCGGCCTTGTATGTCACACAGTCCTCGATAGAGATGGCAGTCAGAATCGACAGCAGTTCCTCGATGGCTTCCGTCTGCATTTCCTGACGGCTCTGTCCATTTGCAGATACATACCAGATGGTTTCTGTCTCGGGTTCCTCCGTCTGCGCAGTACTTTCCTCCTCTGCCTGCGCGGTGCTTTCTTCCTCTGCCTGCGCGGTGCTTTCTTCCTCTGCCTGCGCGGTGCTTTCATCCTCTGACGGTTCTACTTCCCGGATCTCCTTTTCGATGAGGAATGTACCCTGCGGGAGTGTCAGCTCTACGGATACAATCTCTTCCTCTGACAGGGACGGATATTCCTCCAATTCAATCATGTCGTACAGTTCATAGGCGGTGTCCTCCACAAGGTCGGATCCGATCGTATAGACGGTGGACGGATCGCTCTCCACATAGGCGTAATATTCGGAATCGTAGGCATTTCCGACACAGATGGTGACGCGGTTTCCCTCACCGTCTTCTGCCGTCACAAGGACAGATGGATTTTCCAGCCCATAGTCGGACAATGCATCCGGGGATTCAAATGTCCGGGTTGCCTCCAGCGAAGAAAGCTGCGCGGCAATTGCCTCCGGATAGGACTGCGTCAGAGGAAAATCAGGGAGTTCTGTCACGACCCACTGTTCCTCCTCCTTTGAAAATTCCATCACAATTTCTCCATTTTCGTAGCGGATGGAGGTAATGTCCTCCATCTGGCTGACATACCGTCTGGAACTTTCCTCCTCTCGCGATTCCTGTGCTTCCCGCTCTTCTTCCTGCACCTGCAGATATTTTGTAAGACCGACATAACTTCCCGCAAGGACAAGCAAAATACATGCCAAAATCGGAAGTCCTCTTTTCTTTGTCTTTTTCGTCATCGACTCCTCCTTTTCTCCGGGTTACGCTCTTCTTCTTCGGAACCAGATCACAAATCCTGTCACAACGAGTGCAACCGGAATGGCAACAATATAGAGTCCTCCCCAGAACATCCCGTTTGTCACTGCATTGTAGCTGACTTCCAGACTTTTTGCCGGGATACTGATGTTTTCTACCTGATCCAGATTCCATGTGATCGAATTCATGAAGACCGTCAGGTTGTCGAGTACCGAATTGGACGCAATCAGCGTTTCATTTAGAAGCTCTGCACAGGTAATCACCGTCAGTTTTGCCTCCTTTTCTTCTGCATCGGCGCTTTCCGATTCCGTCGCTTCGGATTCTGCACTTTCCGCATCTGTGCCTTCCGCCTCCGATGCCGCACTTTCCGCATCTGTGCTTTCCGCCTCTGATTCTGCGCTTTCTTCCTCCAGACTCTCTGTCTCTGTGGCCTCACTGCTGTCTGCCTCACTGCTTTCCTGGACATCGGAATCGCTCTCTTCGCTCGATGCCTCCACATCGAGGGTGGCCAAAATCTCTTCCTCCAGCAGTGAATCTGAGGAAGCGCTCTCCCCGTCTTCCAGGCTATCATCCGTTTCCGAGACCGTCACCATCTCTGTGGCCGCTGCGCCAATGACATAGGTTCCCTTTGTCTGGTTTTCTCCGTCTACCAGATATCCATTTGACGTCGTCTGCAAAAAGCTCTCCACCGAAATGCTGTCTCTTTGCGCTGTGCCAAGCTCCATGCCCGAGCAGTACAGTCCCAAAACCATTGCATCGGAGTTTAAGTCAGAGGTGATGCCGGAATAGGATACGATTTCCGGGAAAATGTAGAAATAGTTGTTCTGGTAGAACGCGCTCGTGTCGGCAATGTATCCGTCCATCAGGTTCATTCCATACTCGGCCATGAGCGTCTGAATGTTTGAAAGCTCCTGATCTGCCATTCCTAAGAGAATGGTGACCTTTCCGCCCTGCCGCAGATAATTCTGAACAAGCGACAGCTCCCCGTCCGACAAGTCTTTTTGCGGTGCATACAAAAGCAGCACGTCACAGTCCTGCGGAATGCTCTCTTCCTTCGTCAGATTCAAAGACGCATATTCCAGGTTGTTTTTCACAAACATATCCGTGACGGACGAAGAAAGCGACGGCTCTCCATGCCCTTCCGTATAGTACAGCTTGGGGCTTTCTGTGCTTGTCACGTAGTATACCGCGCTTGTCAGCTGCCCCTCCGCATCGAATGCGCTCTCTTCGTAACTGTAGTAGCTGTAGGTATATTCAATCAAGTCCGCAGCGGTAATGTTCCGGCTCTTTCCCGTCGCCTCGCAGGAGACGTAAATGCTTCCGCTTTCGGTTCCAAGCTCCGCCACAGTGCCCGGATGGAGCGCCGGATCCAGGTCGCTCACATGAATGTGGCTGGAGTTGGATGCATAGATGCGGACGAACTGATTGATTCGCTCATCGATCGCACCGGCTTCCCCGACCATCTGAATGGTCACATCTTTGTCAAGCTGTTTTAGAAGTTCCTTGCTCGTATCGCTCAGACCGTAAATGTCCGAAGGACTGAGATCGATTTTCCGGTACTGTTCCGGAATCTGAGCTGCAAACAAATTTACCATAATGACGATTCCAAGGACAACCGCAATCATGCCGAAGCTATACCCTCCCTTGCGCATTGCCTTGCCTGAAAAAAAGGATTTTATCTTTTTCACGTTCTTCTCCCATTCCGCCGTCTTTCCGGCTTTGATACAACTTCTTGATTTTGTCGGATTCCTCTTTAACTCCATCTTCTCTTGCACATCATCTGCACTGTGACGAATATCATCAGGAAAATGAGAGAGAGGTACAGGATGAGTCCGCTCACATCTAGGATATAATTGTATCCCGCGTCTGTCAGCACCGCGGCCAGTTCAAGCTGCGACATCAGTGTGACAAGTCCTCCGTCCATCCATTCCGCCTGCGTCAGATAGGAAATGACAATTGCAAGGATTCCGATGATCCCAACGCCCAGCGCCAGAATGATGTTTTTTGTCATGCTGTGCAGGACAAGGCAGACAAGCGCGAGAAGAAGCGCCATTCCAATTGCTGTGGATGCAGAGGATGTCGGAAGGAGATTCATCAGAGACGGCCAGAGATGAAGCAGCAGCAGGACAACAAAGGTTCCCACCGCGGCAATGATCTGGCTCTCGGTCAGGGAGGAGATCAGCATTCCGATTCCGATGTAGACGCATCCCAGAAGGAAAAACGTCAGCATCGTGCTGTAGTCGATGAGGTAACTTCCATTTCCATAAGAGGAAATCAAAATCGGGGTGAAGAAAAATGGCACGAGCGCCAGCGCAAGAACCGTTGCCATGGCAAAAAATTTTCCAAGCACGATCTGCGTTGCACTGACCGGGCTCGTCAAAAGGAGCTGATCGGTTTTTCCTTTCCGCTCCTCCGCCATGCTTCTCATCGTGAGGATCGGAATGAAAATCATATACAAAAATTCAATGCCATACAGAGTATATCCGAAATACGGAAATCCATAGTAAAAGTTATATACATACATATAAATCCCTGTCACAACCATCAAAAAGGCAATGAATACCCATCCGATCATTGTGTCAAAATAGGACTTGACTTCTCTTTTATAAATCGCGAACATCCTCTTCCTCCTCCATCGCTTCTGTCTCTTTGAATTCTTCCGGGCTTGCCTCCTGCGGCGATTCTTCTACTCTCTGATCTTCCTTCTTTGTTTCCGATGTCAGCTCCAGAAAGACGTCCTCCAGCGTTGCCTTCACGGACTGCATGGAGAGGATTGGCATTTTCGCATTGGCGCACGCATAAAAGAGCGCTTCCCGAATGTCTTCTTCCCCCTCTTCCTCGATCGTCACAAACACCGTTCCCTCCTCTTCGCCTTCTTTGACGGACAGATGACGGATTCCCCGAATCGACTGCAACTGTCTCTGCACGGCTTTCTTGTCCGCCCTGATCTCCAGGTTCAGGGTGGCAACTCCTTTCATGGTCTGCTCCAGCCGCTGGGGCGTATCGTTGGCAACCAGCTTTCCCTGGGAGATAATCATAATCTTGTCACAGACAGCACTGACTTCCGACAAAATATGCGAGCTCAGCAGTATGGTATGGTTTTTGGCCAGCGAGCGGATCAAATCCCGGATTTCAATGATCTGCATCGGATCCAGGCCGACCGTAGGTTCGTCCAAAATGATGATCTCCGGAAGCCCCAGCACGGCCTGCGCAAGCCCGACCCGCTGCTTATATCCTTTTGAGAGGTTGCGGATCAGACTGTTTTTGCGATCCTCGAGTTTTGTCAGCTCCATCGCGGACAAAATCTCTTCCCTCCGCTTTTTCCTCGGTATTTTTTTCAGCTCTGCACAGAACTCCATGTACTCCCAGACGGTCATCTCCGGGTAAAGCGGCGGCATTTCCGGGAGATATCCGATGTACTTTTTGGCCTCATCCGGCTCTTCCAGCAGATCAATCCCGTTGATTCGTACTTCACCCTCTGTGGGAGCAAGATATCCCGTCATAATGTTCATGGTCGTAGACTTTCCTGCCCCGTTCGGACCAAGAAACCCATAGATCTGACCCTTTTCCACCGTGAAACTCAAATGGTCGACCGCCGTATGGCTGCCATAGCGCTTCACAAGATTTTTCACTTCAATCACAGTGTCACTCCTCCTGATTTCCATTGAACTTTGAGTACCATCTTACGTCGCATTTGTGAAAACGATGCAACCATGCTGTGAAAAAAGTGTGAAGCCGGACAATCCCTGTCCGGCTTCACACTTTTTTCAATTCCCCGCCATCTCTTCCAGATAACGGCTCGGTTTTTGATTTTTGTTGTAACGCTCCTTGGTGCAGTACAAATATAGATTTTTTTTGGCGCGTGTAATCGCCACATAAAACAGCCTTCGCTCTTCCTCCAGGTCTTCCTCCAGCACTGCCTTGTGATGCGGCATAACCTCCTCATTGACATCTAGAATAAAAACAATTTGATATTCCAGCCCTTTGGAGCTGTGCATCGTCGTCAGTGACACCGCCTCTGCCGCTTCCTTTGCCTTTTTGCCGCTCTGCTGTTTTAATGTTTCCCCGTATTGGCGGATATGTTCCTGCCATTCCTCCACCGTTTGGTACTCCCTGGCGCTCTCCTGGAGAATGTCCAGCACTTCATACAGTTCTTCTCTCGGAATGCCGCGCTTTTCGGCATATTCTCTGAGATATTGTTCGTATCCAATGCCATTTCGAATGTAGTTCACCGCAGCGAAGGGAGCCATTCCCCGGATTCTCGCAAGATCCAGGTTCAGGCGCTCCAGACGCTCCAAAATCCATCGCTTTCCCTTATAGAAGGACGCAAGCGACGGAAAAATCTGCTCCCCGTTTGCCGCCGCAAGCGCCTCGCGGCTGATATAGCGGTTGGGACGATTGATGATCTTTAGAATGGTTCCTCTCGTGACATCCCCTCTGGCAAGCAGAAGATAGGCAAACACATCCTGCGCAATCCAGTGCTCGTAGACGTTTGGAAGTGCATCCCGTATCTGAAACGGGATGTTGTATTCCATCATCTTCTCCGAGATTCCTCTCGCCCCGGTATTCGTTCGGAACAAGACAGCCATATCGGACCAGGGAACCCCCTGTTTGAAAAATTCCGACATTTTCTGCACAACATGCCGATTTTCCTCCGACGGATTGGCGCAGGAAATGACCTGCACCGGGATTCCCTGCCCCTCGTTGGCACGAATCTGTTTCTGAAATCTCGTCCGGTTGCAGGAAATCAGGTTGGATGCCGTCTTCACAAGAATTCCCGTTGAGCGGTAGTTGACATTCAAAAGAATCCGCACAGCATCCGGGTAGTCCTTCTCGAATCCAAGCATGATTTCCGGCCTTGCCCCTCGGAAGCGGTAAATCGATTGGTCATCGTCCCCGACAATGAACAGATTCCGCCGGGGTTCTGCCAGCAAGCGCACGACATCATACTGAATGCGGTTGATGTCCTGAAATTCATCGATCAGAATGTAGCGGTATTTCGCCTGCCACTGGCGGCAGATGTCCTTGCGGCAGCGCAAGAGCTCATATGTCATCCCCAGCATATCGTCAAAGTCGATCTGATTTCGTCTGCGCAGTTCCTGCTCATACCCTTGATAGAGCTCGAGAAACAGCTCCTGGGAACAGTTTTGGGAGTAAAAATGCCGAATCTCGATGCGGTCATTTTTTATCTCGCTGATCTCTCCCAAAATGGCCTGGACGAGTTCCCGTTCTGTCTCCATCCCGCTCTGCTCCATACACGCCCCGATGATCTCTCTTCGCTGGTCTTCCTGGATGATGTTGGATGCCCGGTAATGGTAGGCATATTTTAGAATCCGGAAAAAGACAGAGTGAAACGTCCCAAATGTCACTGCACTCCCTCTTCCGTCCATCAGGCGGGAAAACCGCTCCTGCATCTCCTGGGCAGCCGCCTTTGTGAACGTAATAACAAGAATTCGGGACGGGTCCACATGATGCTGCTCCATCAGATATTTGACCCGATGCGCAATGACCGTTGTCTTTCCGGAGCCCGGTCCTGCAAGCACAAGCGCCGGTCCCTCCAGGTGTTGTATGGCCTGTATCTGAGATGAATTGAATGACAAAATACTCCTCCTCTTTCGCGAAGCATCTCTCCGGCTCCCATTATACGCTTTTCTCCCGCAGGTTCCTCCCTGTGAGCATACAGAAAAGATCTCTCCCACTGCAGTGTCGTGTCGGTTGATTACAGGAAATCGCGAATCCGCTTGCTTCTCACCGGGTTTCGCAGCTTCCGGAGTGCCTTTGCCTCAATCTGACGGATGCGCTCCCTTGTCACGTTGAATGCTTTCCCCACTTCCTCAAGCGTTCTCGGATGACCGTCTTCCAGGCCAAAGCGCAGGACAATGACCTGCCGCTCCCGCTCTTTCAGATCACCCAGGAGAATGTCGATGTGTTCCCGCAGCATGACGGACTCCACATTGCCCTCCGGGGTAACTGCATTGTTATCTGCCACAAAATCGCCCAGATTGGAGTCGTCTTCTTCCCCGATTGGCGTCTCCAGGGAAGCGGGCTCTCTGGCAATCTGCATAATCTCCATCACCTTCTCCTCGGACATTTCCAGCGCCTCTGCCAGCTGGGAGACCGACGGTTCGCATCCAAGTTCAAGGGTCAGTTTTCTCTGCATCTTCGACATTTTGTTGATGGTTTCTACCATATGTACCGGTACGCGGATTGTTCTGGCCTGGTCTGCCAGCGCCCTCGTCACAGACTGCCGGATCCACCAGGTCGCGTACGTACTCAATTTATATCCCTTCTGATAATCAAACTTCTCGACGCCTTTGATCAGGCCAAGGTTTCCTTCCTGTACCAGATCCAGAAAACTCATACCGCGTCCTGTATATCGCTTCGCAATGCTGACAACCAGTCTCAGATTTGCTTCAATCAAACGATCCTTGGCAGCCGTGTCTCCTTCCGACTTTCTCTTGGCAAGCTCCTGTTCTTCTTCTGCCGTGAGAAGCGGAACCGTTCCGATCTCTTTCAGATACATCCGAACCGGGTCTTCTGTCCCGATGCCATCCAACAGATCGATGGCGTCCAGATCGATTTCCTCTTCCTCCTCCTCTGAAAAGTCAATGTCATCCTTTATCATTAGATCCTCCTCCAATCCAATGAATTCATCATTGACAACGTCTCGAAGAACATCGATTTTTCTGCTTTCCAGATAGTTGTACACGTACTCCATCTCATCCGGTGTGAGAACTTCTCCCGCAAAGAAATCGTTAATATCACTAAAATCGAGGGTCCTATTTTTACTGATACCTATTTCAACAAGTTTTCCCAAACGTTCTGTCAACACATTCTTTTCCATAAGAATTCCTTTCTGTAAACAGACTTCTTCTTCCTGCTTTTTGTCTGCTTATCTTTTGGTTCCTTTTTCATTCTTGTCCCCATGAAGTGGAAAAATTCACCATCGTCTCCGTCAGGACCAACTTGAACGCTTTAGACACGTAGACAGTTTATCATTATATACAATTTTTCGGCAAATGTCAATCGTTTTTATCAATTTTTATTCCGCTCCCGCTGTGCTGTGCCCATGTATTCGGAAAATGACTTGAAAGCTCCTTTGTTTCCCTGCCAAAACGGCAGAAAAATACCGCTAAAATTTCATAAAATTTGAAACACTGGCTGTATGCTTTGCATTTGCTTTTTTGTTCCACAATCTCACCTATATTTGCAGCAATCTTAATTTTATTTGCAAAATGTATTGACAGAACCGCAATCCTTCGTTTAAGATGATAGTATCAAGGTACCAAAGTTATGCAGGCATGAAACAGCAAATTCGCTGTTTTTTTTGAAACAAGGTTCCTTTGACCTGTGATGGACCTTTTTACGCAAGAGTTTACAGCAAAAAGAACGCCGTACCGCAATGATTCTTTCCGCTGTCCTCCGACTGGATTCTCCATTTCAGCTATCTTATGTTCTTACTCAAATCAGGAGGTATACTATGAATTACGAAACACTTGGCAGAAATATGAAGCTCGCCAGAGTTGCAAAGGATTATACGCAAGAGAAGCTTGCGCATTTAATCGGATGTTCCACCGTTTTTATCAGCGAGATCGAAAAAGGGAAGAAGCGCCCGAGTCTTGAGACGCTTCACCGGATTTCGGTGGAATTGGGCGTAGGAATCGATGAGTTGTTTTACGGCAAGGTCTGCCCTATCGAAAGTGTGCACATCAACTGCATCCACGCCATCTTAGCAGACAGAACGACAGCAGAGCTGGCGACCATCTGCCAGATTCTGAAATTGATGTATCCGGATAGCGTTTATCCAAAGCTGACGTTTGATGTCTGATGTTCCGACCTTTCGGGCTGCACGTTTGCTTCAAACAGGATCGCTCCAGACAGCTGTTTCAACGGTGTGGAACGATCCTGTTTTTTTCGCGATACGGCCGAAGGGCGTATCGCGATACAACCTCTGTCAACTACCCATCCCCTAAAGGGAATGGGCTTGTAACTGCCCAGTCGTGCAAGCGGCTTACGCCTCCGACCTTTATCCCCAATAAGTATTATTACC
>CASGAH010000017.1 GCA_949299375.1 uncultured Eubacteriales bacterium
TTTGATTTTCTTCCAGTTAATGGATTTCCATTTCATGGATTTCAAAACATTGGCTTCCATACGTTACCCCACCTTTCCTTTCTTTCTTTTTTTCAGAACAATCTTTGTTCCTTTGTAAACGACAATCAGAGCGACAATCACAACAACCGCTGCTGTAAAGTTCTCCTTGATCATCGTATCCCGCATCATTGCGTATGCCTTCGAGTAATACACACGGCTGTTGGCCTCTTTGAAGTAAGAAGCAGCCGTCTCGTAGTTCTTGTCACGGAGAGCCGCTTTTCCAAGCGCATCGTATGCCAGCTCCAGATGTGGATTCATCTCAATTACCTGATTCCACAGCTTCACGGCTTCGTTTCTCTCTCCTTCGCTGTCCAGCTTTGTCGCATCAATGATGGTCTGTCCATAGATGGTCGGCTTCATAACGGTGATCGACTCTGACAGCTTGTCGGCAACGATGATGTTGTCGCCTACGAAGCGAATGCTTACCGGGCTTCTGAAGCATCCCTCTCTGTCTCCGCTTCCGCCAAATACAAACAGCAGGTTTCCGTTGTCATCATACGTAAAGATTCGGTTGCGGACACTGTCCAAAACTGTATACATTCCATATTCGTTGCAGTCAATGTAGATCAGGGATGACGGACCTGTCGTTCCTTTTCCTGCAATGGAGTATACAATGTCACCGCTCGGATAGAGCGAAAATTCCTCGTTGTATGCAAGAATATTGCTTCCCTTTACGTTCAGAAGCTTGATGGGTTCTTCCTCTTCTGTGGAGCTTACACTCGCATAGATGAATCCGTTGTCGCTGATGGTCATCGACGTATATTCTGTCGGCAGCCACAGAGACTGTTTTGCCTTCTGCTCTTCTGTTGCCAGCTGTCTCCAGAGAAGGTCAAGTGCGGAGAAGTTTACGGTTGTCTCACCAAAGTATCTCTGGAATTCGTTGTCGCTGTTGACTTCCAGAATACCTTCGAACAAGTTCTTGGCGATGATGTACATTCTGTCCAGGGAGTCGACTACGATTTCGCTCGGCTGATATTTGACTTCAATCTCAAGACCTTCCGGCTGTCCATATACATCCGTCAGCTCGTAGTCTTCGTCAAACCGCAGCACGCGCCCGTTGTCCGGCTCACATACATACAAATGTCCATCGTCTGTTACAAATATTCCCTGAGGATTTCGGATGGAAGCGCTGTTTCCATCCAGGTCGGTGTATTCCGAGAGAACTTCCTCCACTTCGAAATCCAGATCGGTCACGATGATCTGGCTGGATGTCGAAATGTAGATATGTTCATTCTTCACGAACATTCCAGAAATTCCGTTCAGGGAGTCTACTCCGTCCAGGTTTTCTGCGTAGACTACCTGATCTACCTCATAGGCAATCGGCGCTGCATAGTATTCTTTCGTTGCTGAGCTATAGCAATAGTTAGAAGAACTCTCTGCGGACACCTGCGAGGGACTCAGCGTCACACAAGTTGCAGCCAATAAGAGGGATGCGGCCGCTTTTTTTATCCATGTCATGTTAGATCGTCTCATGCTTTTCCCCCTTTCATCAGTCTTTCATACCGGAAGTTGCCATAGTCTCCATAACGTTGCTCTGTGCGATGATAAAGATCACAACAGGAATGATAAACATTAAGAGAGATGCGGCAGATGCCATACCCTGACGGGAGATACCTGCTGCGGCAATTTTGGATAACATATAGCTAAGTGGTTTTATATTTTCTGTATAAAGGAAGCTTCCACCGGTATTTCCCCACAAGTTCTGGAACGTGAAGATGAAGACTGTCATCCACGCCGGTTTTACGACTGGCATGATAACCTGCACCAACGTTCTGAAATAACTCGCGCCGTCAATCTGTGCCGCCTCAATGAGGGAGTCCGGAAGCATCGTCATGAAGTTCTGGAGCAAGTACAGACCCAGCGTAGATGCAAGTGCCGGCAGAAGAACCGCCCAGAGAGAATCCATCAATCCAAGGTAGTTCATGATAATGTAGTTCGGTACTGCGGTAACCGCACCGGAGAACATAAGAGCATATACTACGAGGTTGGAGAGGAATCCTCTTCCTTTGAAATCAAACTTTGCCAGAGGGAAAGCAGCCATTGCAGAGAAGATGATCTGCCCAATACATCCAATCAGGATCAGGATACCTGTATTGAATACGTATCTGGTAAACGGAACCAGAGACTCATTGGCATATTGAAGCAAATCGCCAAAGTTCTGCACGCTTGGGTTTTCCGGAAGAATGGTAGGCGGGTAACGATACAGCTCATGCATTGGCTTGAATGCATTTCCCAGCATGAACAGTACCGGGAAGAGGGCAAACACACCAAAACATGCGATGAAGAACAACAGGAACATCGTTCCTCCAACGCTTCGGTTGGCACGCCCTTTGGTAAAGAAACGGACAAAGCTCTTCTTGAACCCGCCGCTGGCTTTGATTCTCTGAATCGCGTTCATATCACGTACCTACCTTTCTCAAGAATTTCTGAATCAGCCTGTTGCAGCCAATCATAAGTACAAACAAAATTACCGCAATGGCTGAAGCATATCCCAATTCCATCTTCGTTGTACCATACCAGTTCAGGTGGTCAACGATGGAATGCGTCGCATATCCGGTACTCGGGAAACCGGTCAATGCGGTACCGGTAATGGAGAATGCTCCTGTGATCGCCATGATCGCACCGAAGAGCAATACCGGACGCATGGAAGGAAGGATGATGAACCAGAGTTCCTGCCAACGGTTTGTAATACCGTCTACCATACCAGCTTCCAACTGGGCTTTGTCAATTCCCTGAAGACCAGAGATGAAGGAGAGGAATCCAACACCAAAGCTCATCCACAACTGTACAATTATGATGATCAGCATCATGTACTGCTCGTCATGGAGCCAGAGAATTGCCTCATTTGTCAAACCGCTGCTCAACAGCCAGGAGTTTGCGAAACCGGTCGAATCATCTGCAAAGATCAATGTCCAGATCATGTAGACGTTACCGGAAAGAGACGGACCATAGAGAACAACCGTCATGAAAACTCTCAGCTTGTCCGGAAGTTCGCACAGCATCCACGCCATGATGAACGACAGGATGTATCCGCACGGTCCTACAATTACTGCAAGAATGAATGTGTTCTTAATGGCTGTCAGGAACAGGTCGTCATTTAAGAACAGGCTCAAATAGTTGCTCAATCCCACGAAATTCGGGAACTGAAGAACGTTAAAATCGGTAAAGCTTACGACAATCGCAAACAGCACCGGCAACACTGTAAAGATGGTGAATAACGTAAAGAAAGGCAGAAGCATCAAATAGAGAGATCTGTTTTTCTTCCATTCGGAGGTCTTTACAGTAGGCTTGAAAGCAGAATTATTTTTTTTCTTTTTCATAGGCACCTCACTTATCCAGACCAAATTCGCTTCGTTTCTTTGCAATTTCTTCGTTCAGGTTCTCATTGTATTCTGTAATGACGTCGATCGGCTCATCCGTAGAATTGTTGATGACCTGATAGAATGCGTTGTCCAGGTTAAGTCCGGTAAGATAGCATCCAGGAATCTGTCTTACCTCACGAAGCCACTCCAAGCTGTCGTTCAGAACAGCTGCCACATCTGAGGACCAGGAAACTCTCTCAAAAGAATCCAGGTTTGCAACCATGTAACGGCCAGAGGAACCCAATACCGCTTCCATCTCAGAAGCATAGGAGGACTGAGTATCGGCAGATACCCACCATTTCAAGAATTCCCATGACTCTTCCGCTGTATCATTTTTGATTGCAGAATCTTTGATGATCATCGCGGCACTTGTCGTAACCGGAACGCTGTGATCAATCGTTCCATCTTCCTGTACAGTACCAGGAACAAGGGCAATCGACCACTTACCATTGATTTCCGGGGCGGAAATGCTCAGTCTGTTGTAATACGAAATATCCATAATTGCAATCGGAACGGAACCAAGACGGAATCTTGTAACGAAGTCGATGGAAGTGGAGAATCCATACTTGTTATAAAACTCAGTCCATGTCGTAAAGGAGGCGATGGACTGCTTGGAATCCAGCAGCGATTCTGTTCCATCGGCATTGTACAGCTCTCCGCCCTGCTGATAGAGCATGGACAGATATACGTTGTTGACTGCCTTGCTTGCACCTACGCTGGATGCACTTCCCAGTGTCAGGAGAGAATTCTTATCCAGGTATGCTTCCATATTGTATGTTGCGAGTGTCGGGATGATGCTGATTAAGTCTTCCCATGTCTCCGGAACTGCTACACCGTACTGGGACAGGATGTCTTTGCGGTAGAACATAACCGAGAAACTCATCTGATCCGGTAGACCATAGTACTTTCCGTCGAAGTTGTAACATTCGGTTGCAGCATCCATAAATTGATCCTTCACTTCCTCAAAATCATCAAAGGAAGACAAATCATAGGATGCACCGCGGAATGCAAGTTCCATCGGAAGTGTGCTGGATACACCAATTGCCACATCCGGTCCATTTCCTGCTGCGATCGCGGTCATGATGATCGAAGAGTCAACAAGCTGAATGCTTACAGGAATTCCTGTATCCAGTGTAAAGCTTTCATTTACAAGACGGCGGATAACTTCCATCTGGTCACGGCCGGTGGAGATCCATACTGTGATGCCGTCCTCATCTTTTGCGTCAGATTCATCTGTCGCAACGCTGTAATCGTTTGTGAAGGAACCGATGAAGGACCAGAATTCGTGTTTGATTCTTGCCCACAGATTTCCCTCTGCTCTTGGCAGGGAATCGCTCTCTCCCATCGGCTGGATCCAGTCAAGGGTCAGAGGCTGCGACGTCAGTGTAATAATAGAAGATCCAAGCGCTGTAATGTTATCCGCAATGGAGGTAACCTTATTCTGGATCCGGCTCGGCTTGTCTGCAATCTCATTCAGCAAGTCTACGCAGCGGTCCATCGATGCGGAAACGTCACTCGTGCTTCCAGTCAAAGCGGTAATGCCTTCCTTTACCTCACCCAGATGTGTAGCAACTGCCCGCAGATCTTTTACCAGATTTGGAAGACGGGTCGTCAGCTGATAATCCTGATAGGAGTTCGGTGCAGTACCGGTAATCGCGGTAATGGACTGATAGATTGCCGACAGCTCTTCAATTACCGCATCAATCTCTGTTACAATCTCAGAATACTGTCCGAGTGCGCAGGTCAGGCGGATCGTGTTCACGCCTTCCTCCAGATAGAAGTACAGCTCTGTTCCGTCAACCGATTTCAGATTTGTCACCTGGAATCCGGTTCCGTACGGGAAACGAATGTCCGCTGCTTCTGCAAACGGAAGCTCTCCATTGACTGTAACGCTTCTGATCGAAGAGAAACCAGCGTTGTAGCTTTGTTTGTAGCGAACTGCAATCTTATACAATCCGGCCTTCGGAGCGTTCACTTCCCACTCCATCCAGTCGCCGTTGCTGCTCCATGAGCTTCCTCCGATTGTATTCAGCACAATATAAGTAGGATCATAGGGTTCTGATGCCGGTGAAGTACGGTCGTTCTGCGGACGGAAACTCGGGCTGGACTTTAAAGTAGCATCCTCTGCCTGTACCCGTTCTGCTTCTGCCTCTGCAATGACCTGTGCGCCCTCTGCCTCATATTTTGCCAGATAGTCCTCATAGCTGATCGTCTCTGTCACAGGTCTGAACGTGATGGATTTGATAATCAGAACGTCTTTCAGCGCTTCCAGTGTCAGCGTGTTCTCCCCTTCTTCCAGGAAAAACTGAAGTGCGCCCGTATAATATCCCTCATTGTCGCTCAGGGCAACCGTCTGCCATCCATTGTACTCTACCTGAGGCGGGAAGGACTGATTCCCCTCCATCTCCTTATAATCTTTGTTTTCATCCATATACATTCTGCGGAATACAATAGTAGAGGCCTGGGCAAATGGAATCTCTCCATTCAAGTACAGGCTCATCTGAATCTCATTTCCCTGATTGGCCAATGTTCCATATTCGAAAACGCATTCATACATGCCGTCTTCAGGAACCGTAACCTCCCAGGAGATGGACCCTTCCGCTCCGGTAACAACATTGTCTCCATCTGTTGTGACATCATTCATATCAGTCTCTGTGTAATCAGAGCCATTCAGCACAATTGTCTCGGTGCCGCTCGGAACAGAAGCGTGCTGTTCCATATACTCTCCATAGCTGATAGATGTGTTATAAGAAGGGATTCTGCTGTCGTCATCGGTTGTTCTGGAGGTCGCCGCTTCATTATCACTTTTACTGGCAAAAGCAATCTCTGATGCGCCTGCACTTGCAGCAATCAGTGTCAAGCCCAGCAGAGCTGCGATTGCTCTCATTTTCAACCTTTTCATAGTTCATCTCCAGTCTTTAAAAATCGTGACAATAGAAAAACGGAACCCCGGCCGCTATTAGGAAAAATACCAATTCTATCAAGCTACTTTTCAGACTAATATCGCCGGAATTCCGCAGAGTGACCGGGAATAACAGGATTTTCTAACAGGAAATTCCTGTTATCTCAGGCCGCTGCACCCCGGAGGATACAGCAAACCAGTTCAATATGCCCGCTCAGCACATTGATTGTAATCTTATTCTTCTACTTCAACAGGATTGAAGAGACTCTCGTCTGCATAACCAGCCTCAACCATCAATGCCATATCTGCATTGTAAGCGGACTGCATTACGGAACGGATACTCTGATTTCCGTAAACCGGTCCATTGAATGCGATTGTGAATTCCAAATCAATGCTGTTGTACAGTTCAAGGTGTTCTCTTCCTCTTGCGAACAGATACAGATCGCTGTCGATTGTGTCTGTCTCCAACCAGGAAGCAGGTTCAATGCTTGCACCTTCGTTTACAGACAGGAAGTTATCCCACTTCATCAGCTCAGCCATCATGGATGTCAGCTGCATCAGATCCGCCTTCTCCTCTACACCCTTTGTGAAGGTGATAACCTGTCCATCATAGTAAGAAGACTCATAGTTGTCAGAAAGTGTCAGGTATGCTCCGGACTCTCCAACCTTGCTCTCGTCAATTGTTACGTTGGATCCCCACGGATACGGAACGTAACCAAGCTCGAACTTATCTACAAGGCCAGCAGCCTGCCATGCAGCTCTGTGAGCCATTGCAACGGTAACACCAGCGTCAAATGTGTTTCCTGGATATCCCCAGTTGTTGTATCCGCCAGACTCGTCCATATCCGGGATTGCAGCAAGTCCCTCATTTACAAGTCTCTGGATGAATTCCATTGTCTCAAGATATGCATCATTCAAGTAATTCAGCTGTCCAGTTTCGTCATCCATCATGTGAACACCGTTTGCAGCAGATGCAAACAGAGACCAATAATACGGAGCTACGAACAGAGGATACTCATCTTCTGCCATGTTGGACTTCAGCTGAACAAGATACTCGTAGAAGCTGTCATAGTCCCACATACCCATATCAAACATCTCAGCCGGTGTGTATTCCATACCAGCAGCCTTGATCATGTCGGCGTTGTAGTACAGACCTTCTCCAGCGATTGCGGAGCAGATTCCCCATGTACCGCCAAGCATCTCAAGAACATGAGATTCCTGATATGTATCATCTCCCTCAAAGAGATCTGTCATATCTGCGATAACGCCGTTTGCAATCAACGGGAAGATCCAGTTGTAGTAAACGTCCATAACATCTGCAAGTGGCTTACCAGCTGTATAAGCGTTTACAATTTCCTGAGGAGTCTCTTCCCACTGAGAAGCAGGAGAATCTACGAATTCAAGCACAACATTGTACTTATCCTGAATATAGTCAAGCCATTCCTGTCTCTCCTCTTTCTGGAATTCATCTTCTGTTCCAGCCGGATTGCGGGAACCAAGATCATTTCCATTCAGCAACGTCAGAGTAATTCCTCCGAAGTCGTAAGCCGGATACAGATCATCTGTTTCGCTGCCAGAAGTGCCCTCTGTACCTTCTGTACCCTCTGTGCCCTCGTCGCTTCCCGCTTCTGTCGAAGCCGGCGCATTGCTTGACTGTTCACTGCTGCTGCTATTGGATCCACAGCCGACAATGCCCATGCACAATGCCAGAGCCAGAGCGAGTCCTTTGATAAAATTCTTTCTCACTTCAAACATCCTCCTTTTCATTTTTGTGAGATTTCTCCCAGTCACAGCCGGGACTGCTGCTTAGAAATACGGAAGCAACAAGTGTCTCTTAAGCCGATCGATCCGGACGATCAAGCCGGGCCGCACAGGCAAATACGTCATTTTTCGGCAAATATTTATGTTAATTGCCTCATTGTAATGATGTTAAATCCTGTTAACGTCGTCTCCAGTTCATCTTTTTCGACTGGCAGCCTCCTTCCGCATCTCATAAGGAAATATTACATTATTCTTTACAATTTGTCAACTGTTTTCTAGCATTTTGCATAGTTTTTTTTAGGGATTTTTTATGATTCCTTACAAGGCAATCGGATGGACAAATTTCTATTTCTTTTCATTTTCTTATGCTCCCTTGTTTTTCTTTTGTTTCCTCACCTAACCCCCCGGGTTATTGGCATATCTTTGCCTTTTTGCTGTATATTATAAAGTTTTGTTTACATTTATCTTTATAATTTAACATTTTTTCATCCTTCGCGTTTTTTGTAGAATATGTTCAAAATGCAGGCGAAGTACCGTTTTCTTCTTTCCTATTTTAAAGAGAGCTCCACGCAGACTGGAAAATGATCGGACAGCCATATGCCGCTGTCTTCTTTCCAGAGGACAGCCTCTTTTTGCTGCTGCCACTGGCTCGTTGCAAAAATGTAGTCGATTTTGGAAGGCGGATTCTTTGTTCCAAATTGATGAAACGTCCCTCCTGCCCGCTCTGTCTGATCCGTCAGGAAAGAATTTCCCTTAAGGCACTCCATCTCCGGGCTTTGCGGCTCTGCATTGAAATCCCCCATCAAAAGCGCGGGAATGGATTTCTTTTCATCCTCACGCCTCATCTCGCAGAGAATCTGGCGCAGCCCCCGCGCCCTCGCTTCGCTCCCGCTGTGGTCCAGATGCGTATTGTAGACGCGGACAAAGGTGCGCTCCTTTGGCGCATACAGCGTCAGATACGTACACGTCCGCGGGCAAGGGCTTTGTCCCTCATAGCGGCTTCCCGGAACGTCAGGTGTCTCAGACAGCCAGAACGATCGCATCTGTACAAGGTCAAATCGGCTGTGCAGAAATCCGACCGCCGTCTGCTCCCCTGTCAGATCTTCCTCGCGGCCGTGTCCGAGAATATTGTATTCCGGCAGCGCCGCCTTGATCTTTTCTGCCATTTCCGGGAGCATCTCCTGAAAGCCGATCACATCGGGGCGCTCCTTTTGAATCCTTTCTATTATATAGGGGAAGCGGAATTCAAATCCGTTTGCCCCATCCCATGGATTTTGGTAGCGAAGATTACATGTAGCAATTTTCATCATGCGTTTCCTTCCTCTATGCCAATGATGATTTCATACGAAATGCGCCTGGATGCTTTCGGCGCCAGCGTCTGTCCCCACTCCCGCTCCTCAAGCGAGCCCGCAAAGTCGATGCGGTCACATCTGCCGTACCACGGCTCAATGCACAAAAATGGGGCATTTTTCCCGGCCGGAGACCAGATACCAAAGAGCGGGGCGTCAAATGCAAGCGTTACAATGGGACGCCGGTTTCGATCCGCAATCCACACCCGATGCGCCTGATCTCCCTCGATAATCAGGGCATCCCGGTCAAACAGTTCCGGATACAGCTTTGCATAACAGCCCTCCATCTCCAGATCGTACTGTGTCTCCTCCATCAATCCCCCGGGACCGATCAGCCGATAGCGAATGCCGCCTTTGTCAAATCCAAGATACCCTTCTTTCATCGGCGCGTAAAATGCCGGGTGTGCACCGATCGAATAATAAAGAGGCTCGTCCGCCGGATTGGTGATTTCCCATGTCACGGTGATGGCGTTGTCCTTCAGCGTGTACAAAATGTCCAGCTGGAAGGAGAACGGGTAGCGTTTCCACGTCTCTTCATTGGAGCAGAGACGGTAGCGGACAAAGTTTTCCCCCTGCGCAGCCCGATCAAATTTCTGATCTCTGGCAAATCCGTGCTGCCCCATCGGATAGGATTTCCCGTTCCAGAGATACTGTTTCTTTTGCAGACTTCCAACAAAGGGGAACAGCACCGGGGCACGCCTTCCCCAGTATACTGCGTCCCCGCACCACAAATATTCTCTTCCATCGCTCTTTCGGATGATCGACATCAGTTCTGCGCCCTCGTCGGAAATCTGAACCGACAGGCAATTGTTTTCCAGTTGATCTCTCGACATATCATTCTCCTCTCTCAATGTTACAGCGATTCCAGCACTCGGATCAAAAACTCGTACACTCTTTTTGCCGAGGAGATGCTCAGTCGCTCTCTTGGCGTATGGATGTCTTTCATATCCGGTCCGATGGACACGATATCCAGGCCAGGCATCTTTTCCTGAATCAGACCGCACTCTACTCCGGCATGGATCAAATCGATCACCGGCGTTTTGTGATACATTTCTTCCCAGATTTGTGTCATTCGCTCCCGAAGGGTCGAGTCAACTTTGTATTCCCATCCCGGATAATCTCCGCTTGCCCCAATTTCTCCTCCCAAAAATTCGATGAGGAAGGCAAGGCGATCCAGCATCTCCTGCTTTCTGGACTCTACGGAACTCCGAAGAGAAAAGCTAAATCTGGCTTCCTCTTCCTCCATTTTCAGAATTCCAAGATTGAGCGATGTCTCCACAAGTCCTGGAACCGCCTGACTCATATGCTGCACGCCGTTTCGGCACTGTGTCAGGAAAAACAAAAGCTTCATCAGACTCGACGGATGCAGGACGTCCTCCTCCTCTGCATCTGTCCGCTTCAAGACAAGCCCCAGGTCCGGATCCGCAATCGCATATTCTTTCTGATATTTTTCAAAAATCTGCGCCAGCGCCTGCTTCATCTCCTCCTCTGGCTCCTCCGACACAATCACTGCCCGGCAGCTTCGCGGAATGGCATTGTCTTTTTGTCCTCCCTCCAGGTGCAAAAGCCCCCATTCCAGATCGGTCTGGCTGGAGAGCGCAAGCAAAAGCCGTCCCATCAGCACATTGGCATTGGCGCGCTCCTTGTGGATTTCGGTTCCGGAATGTCCTCCCTGAAGCCCGTCGATGACGAGTTCGAAGCAGCTTCCGGACATCGAAATGCGCTCCAGCGGAAGCGTCAGATTTGCCCGCACTCCGCCGGCACAGCTGGCCAGGAAAACACCCTCCGCCTCAGAATCCAGATTGATCAGGTAACTGGCTTTGCACCCGCTCAGGTCCAGATCCGAGGCTCCCAAAAGGCCAATCTCCTCATCTGCCGTAAAGACGCACTCCAGCGCCGGATGTTTCCGCGTATTGTCCGCCAGAATTGCCAGCATGTAGGCAACGGCGATTCCGTCGTCTCCTCCCAGCGTCGTCTCCTTCGCATAAATCCAGTCCCCGTCCACGCCAATTTCCAGTCCCCGGGAAAAGTCGTGATTGGAACCGCTTTCTCGTTCCTCCACCATATCCAGATGTCCCTGAAGCATCACCGTCGGATGGCTTTCATATCCCTTCGAGGCAGGTTTTTTGATGATGACATTGTAAGCCTCATCCTGTGTCACTTCCAGACTGTGCTCTTCGGCAAACGACACACAGTAATCGCTGATCGGTTTTCGATTGCCGGAGCCGCGCGGAATGCGGCTGATCTCCTCAAAATACCGGAATACAAGTTCCGGCTGCAATCCTCTTAACATTTCTCCCATTGCTTTCTCCTTTTCTATGGTTTTCTTGCGCAGCCGTCTGGTCGCCTGATTTCTCCCGCTGCGCATGGTTCTACACGATCATTTTCCCATAAATAAGGCAAAAAAGCAAGGCATGAATCCGGGATTGGCAGAATATTTTATAAAGAATCCTCCAGGTGCAAAAAAGGAGACCTCTTTTTATGACATTTTCTATCCAAAATCGGGGTTCTCTTGCCGCGCAGGGCGCGCTTTGGGCCGCTTTTCTTCTCATGATATCCCAGCCCTCCCTTACTGTTTCTCAGGCTGCAAAAGCACTTCTGCTCTGGTATCGCCTGGTCGTTCCGACGCTGCTTCCCCTTTTGATCGTCTCCGGCCTGATTGTCGCGGCAAAAGCCTGGGAACCGCTTGATTTTCTCTTTCGGCCTCTTTTTGGAACACTTTTTGGCACACCGCCCTGCGCCGGATTTGTCATTCTGCTCGGCATCCTTTGCGGATATCCGATGGGCGCAAAGATCGCCTCCGACCTGTATCGCAAATCCGCACTTTCCTCCCGGCAGGCAAAACATCTGCTCGCCTTTTCCTGCTTTCCAAGCCCGATGTTTCTCACGGGGTTCGTAATTCGCCAATGCCTAAACGCGCCCTCGCTCCTTCTCCCCTTTTTGACGGCAGTTTATGGTTCTGCATTCGCCATCGGCTTTTTTTATCCAAGAATCCTTCCTCTGCGCAGTCAGCCAAACCGGAGAGACGCTGCACTCGCATCCGCTTCCATTCCCGAGGCATCAAATGCCCCTACAGAACGTTCTTTTTTTGTGCTGCAGCAAACACTTTTGTCCTCCGCCCGGCTTCTCGTGCTGGCCGGACTGTACATGATGCTGGCGATGATCTCTGCGGGATTTTTGGAACAGTTTTTTCGTCTCCTCTGCCCGTTGTCCATAAAACGTTTCCTCCCTCTGATCACCGGGCTTCTGGAAATGACAAGCGGAATTTCTCTTCTTTCCGACTCACCTCTCTCTCCTTCTTCCTCGGCGCTTACGGCAGCCTTCCTCTGCTGCTTTGGCGGGATTTCCGTCGCCCTCCAGACATCTGCCGTCCTTCCGCAAGAGCCGGGATGGATCGCCCACTACCTCATCTGGAGACTCGCCCACGCCGCCCTTGCCGTTTTCCTTCTGCGCCTGATCTTTTTTCTAATCGGATAGAAAAAAGCATTGTATTTTTTGATACAATGCTTTTTGAATCCGTTTCAATTTGATTGGCTTATGGTTCGATGTCGTCGTACGCAAAATCCTGCTCTTGCTCCTGTTCTCCCTCTTCTTCTGTGTCTGTAAGGGAAGCGATGTCCTGTTCGAGCATCGCATCGACACTGTTCATATAATCCAGGTAATTCTGGAATCTCTCCTGTATTTCTTCGATTGTTGTCCTCGCCATATCTCTCATGCCGGACAGTCTTTCCTTTGTGTAATCCATCGCTCCCTGGCGCAGATCGTTGGCGTCGATTGTTGCCTTGTCCACAATCTTCTGCGCATCTTCCACCGATTCTCTTACAATCTCATCACCTTTTTGATATGCCTCGCGCACGATCTCGTGTTCCTTCAAGATCTGCTCCCGGCTCTTCTTTGCCTCTTCGATGATGCCGTTCGCCTGGCTTTTGGCATCTGCCAGAATTGCATCCCGGTTGCTGAGTATTTTGCGATACGTTTTGATCTCCTCCGGGATTTTGCGCTGAAGCGCATCGAGAAACTCTTCCATCTGTTCTCTGTCTACCATGATTTTCTGGGAAAAGAATGCCGTACTACAACCATCCAAATAATCCCGCATCTCTTTGATCAACTGTTCTATGTTGCTGCTGCTCATCCTGCTTCCTCCGCCTGTATTGTGTCTTTCTGCTTCCCTGCCTGCCCATTTTCCTTTTTGCACAGGAATCATTTCTTATCAAAATCACCCTGCCAAAATACATTTTAGCATAAAAAAGGAAATCTGTCTACGTATCCTGAAAAAACTTTCTTTTTTTTGATTTTCTACAGGGACCCTTTCTTTTCTGACGATTTTATCTTTTCCCATATCGCCTGCTCCACTTCCGGAGAGACAAATTCTGAGATGTTCCCCTCATACATGGCAACTTCTTTGACAATGCTGGAGCTCAGGTACGCATACTCCAGATTGGTTGTAAAAAAGACGGTGTCCACATCCGGAGCGATTTTCCGGTTTGTCTGGGACATCTGCAGCTCGTATTCAAAATCTGTCACCGCCCGAAGTCCTCTCACAATGACGCTGGCCCCGGTCTCATGGGCAAAATCCACAAGAAGTCCTCCGAAGGAGCGGACTTCCACATTGGGAATTGCTCCCGTCACACGCTTTAGGAGTTCTACCCGCTCCGCCACGGTAAACATCGGCGTCTTCATACTGTTGTTGAGCACGCCCACGATCAGCCGATCGACAACTCTGCTGGCCCTCTCAATGATGTCCAAATGCCCCAATGTGACAGGGTCAAAACTTCCCGGATATACTGCGATTGTCATTTGTCTCGTCTCCTTAAAAAAACATGCTGATTTGTCTTGTACCGTTTCTGTCTGATGCATTCGAATCTGATCTCTTCCGCGAAAGAAAAATCGGTCTTCTGCGATGCCTCCACAATGAGAATTGTATCCTTCCCGACAATCCGTCCGCGGCAAAGCTGCTCTAACACGCGCCGTTCCCACTGCTGGTCATAGGGGGGATCCATGAAAATCAAGTCAAATTCCCGGCCATCCTCCTCCAGCCTTCGAATTCCATCCATCACATCGCATCCCATCACAATCGCCCGATCGTTCAGGCGGGTAAATTCCAGATTTGCCCGGATACAATCGAGCGCTTTTCTCTGCTTTTCCACAAAAACCGCCTCCGCCGCACCGCGGCTGAGCGCTTCTATCCCGATCGCGCCGCTTCCGCTGAAAAGATCCAGAAACCGGCATTGCGCCAGCTCATTCTGAATCATATTAAACAGCGTTTCTTTCAGGCGATCTGTTGTCGGCCTTGTCTGCATTCCTTCCACCGTCTTCAGCGGAAGATGCCGTGCCGTGCCTGCAATTACTCTCATTGCGCAACATCCTTTCCCGATTCGTTTTCCCGTTTTCTTCTTTCCAGGTGTCTTATGTCAAATTCAGAACAATCATACCATCGGATTGCGCATTTGTAAATCAAAAATTGTCAAATCATTTATTTTCCAGTGTATTCTTCTCTTTCGCGCACATACTAGCACTGTAACAAGTTATGGCAAGTTCATCTAAAAGCAATCGTGTTGTTGTACCAGAGGCCAAGTCTGCTATGGACAAGTTCAAAATGGAAATCGCAGACGAATTGGGAGTACCGTTAACCAATGGATATAACGGAAACCTGACTTCTTACCAGAACGGCAGCGTTGGCGGATATATGGTAAAGAAGATGATTGAAAATCAGGAAAAACAGATGGCAGGCAAGATGCAGTAAGCCTGAATCCCCCTGAAAAAGAGGCGCCTCAAACCGGCCGGCTCCCCTAATCCGGCCGCAGGATCGCATCGGGCGGGAGAAGGAAATCTTCTCCTGTCCGGATGCGAAACATCCGTTTCCCGAAATTAAAGAAATTGCTTATGTAAGAGTGCCTACGCCTACTTGCATAGGCACTCAAATTCAGTTGTTTACTCGATTTTACCGATAAAGCGGTAGTAGATGTCAATATTCTGCTCACGCATACCGTCCACGGTGGTTGCTTCGTGAATGACGATCTTTTCAATCAGCGTATTCAGAAGCTCCGCTGTCAGTTCGGTGGGGTTTGCGTACTGCTTGATAAGAGAAATCCAAGTTTCCGCATCGACGGTTGTTTGCTTTTCAGATTCAAGCTCGGCAGAAAGCCTTTCGATCTTCTCGGTAAGCTCCTGCTGCTCGGTCTGGTATTTCTGAGACATCATATTGAAGTTGTACGCCGTGATACGTTCCGCTGCCCAATCCTCATACATCTTGGCAAATAGTCTGTCAACTTCCGCTTTTCGCTTTTCAGCCTTGGCAAGCTCCATTGTCTGCTTCTTGGTAGATAAAGCTCGTTCCTTGTCTCCGCCTTGCAGCAGATTTTGAAGCAAAGCCTTTTCATCTTCCTGCGCCTGTCGTGTCCAATCCTGTATTCTTGCAAGAACATAGGTGTAAAGGGTATCGTAGCGGATATAATGGGACGAACACTGTTTCAGTCCTTGACCGTACTGACTGCAAGTATAGTGGCTGTACGGCTTCTTGTTCTGATTGTTCGTACCGAAGCGCATTGACCACCCGCAATCGGCACACTTGACAAGTCCCGAAAAGATTTGCGTGGTAGCGTCCTTTTGCTGTCTGCGACGGTTAGCGATCTGCCTTTGCACTTGTTCAAAGACATCCTTGGAGATAATGGCTTCGTGGGTGTTTTCCACTCTAAACCATTCATCCTGCGGCTTGCGTATCTTTTTCTTGTTCTTGTAAGAGATATTGGTCTGCTTGTTGTGTACGCTGTTGCCGATATAGGTTTCATCTTTTAGGATGCTCTTGACTTGTGCTACCGTCCATGCGTAGGCTTTTTCTTCCGACTGTCCCTCATAGATGTGGGCGAACGTCCCGTATCTCTTGAAGTTCAGCCAACCTGCACAGGGTACTTCTTCCTCGATCAGCGTCTTGGTGATCTTGGCAGCACCCGCCCCGTGAAAAGCAAGATCAAATATCTTTTCGATAATCCACCTTGTTTCCTCGTCAATAGCAATGCTGTTCTTGATTTCGGGATGTCGGATATACCCAAGCGGTGCATAAGCGAAGGTACGCTGTCCGGCAGCGAATTTTGCATGAAGCGCAGTTTTCACCTTACGGCTGGTGTCCTTGGCAAACCATTCATTGAATAAATTTTTGAAAGGCACAAAGTCGGACAAGCCTTTTTCGGTATCTTCATTTTCGGCAACGGCAATGTAGCGAACCTGCTTTTCGGGAAACACAAATTCAAGGTAGTAGTCCATCATAACGTGTTCTCTACCAAAGCGGCTGAGGTCTTTCGTGGCAATGCAGTTGATCTTTCCGGCCTCCACATCTTCCATCATTCGCTGAAAATTCGGTCTGTCGAAGTTCGTCCCACTCCATCCGTCGTCGATATACTCGGAAACCACATGGAGTCCATTGTCCTTTGCGTACTGTCGTAAGATGGTGCGCTGCGTTTCGATGGATACGCTGTCGCCAAAGTTTTCATCGTCACGGCTGAGTCTCATATATAGTGCTGTATTGTACGGTTGTTTCATTAAAAATCCTCCTGTTCGTGAAACAACCCACGCTTACAATACTTTCCTATGATACATTATATCATAAGCGTGAGTTTGATTCAATGCTTTTCTGTTAACAAGTGGGTGAAGTTTTTGCGATTGTTCCGTTTCTGGCGGCATATCGTACAACATCCTCAACCAACTCACTGACTGTCTTACCTTTCTCCGCAAAGTATTCTGTGACCTTGATACGGGTATTGCCACAGTAGAAATATTTTGTTCCGTCCGGCTCGGTGACATAGAACGAACTGTTTTCAAGCGTCTGCTCCAGCTCATACTCTCCACGTATCCTGCGCCATTCGTCCTCCTGCTCCTTGGGAGGATAGAACAGCAGCTCATAGCAGTCGCAAATGTCGATAAAGGCACAGGCTTCGATGATCTCCCACAGGGAGAGGTCATCACGCATCATCATTTTGTTAAGCTGGGTTACGGTATGGGTCTTTTTCTTCTTCATAGGCAAAAATCCTTTCTTAGCGGTTAATTTCGTGTTTCTGTGTGCTGCGGTGGGTGTACGCCTTGATAATCTCCGGCGGGATGCGGTCAAGAATACCCTTGATGCGTTCATAATCGCTATGCAGTCTCATTTCCTGCAACTTCTTGACGGTGCTTTCTTTCTCGCTTTCTTCCAGAGCAGCGGACAGATCGGCATTTTTCTTTTCCAATGCTTTCTGCTTGCCGTCTGCTGTTTTTCGTATTTCTTCATCTGCGTTTCCATGGCAGCAACATCGGGAATATACTTCTCCAAGAACGCAACGACCTGTGCGGTCTTGTCCTTGTAGTTGGTGAGTTTCACATCGGAGAGCAGCTCCACCAGCTTGTCATGCTGCTTGTTCAGACGAGCCATTTGCTTGAACACCCTTGTAGGGATATGGTCACGCCCGGTCTCGCTGGCACTCTCGCCACGCTCCAGATCGGGATATTTCTTAACCATGTGTTCCCAATATTTGTCCTGCCATTGTGTCAGCTTTTTCTTATTGCCCAAGATTTCTTTAGCGCACAAACGCTTATCCTCGGTCAGAGGTACAAAGCAAAGGTGCATATGGGGATTTTTCTCGTCCAGATGCACCACAGCGGATATAATTGTTTCGGGAGCTTGATTCTGCTTGATGAACTCCAACGCTTCATTGAAGAACCCTTTGATTTCGGCTCTTTTCTTACCCTTGAAGAACTCCGGTGTAGCAGTAATCAGAGCTTCCACCACACGAACGCTGTCAGAGCGTGTGCGGCAGCCTGCTTCTGCAATCTGCTTTTCGGATTCAGCCCTGTACTTTCTTTCAGGCTTAATCAAGTGGAAATTTAAGTGTGTACGGGACGGGTCAATGTCGGGATTGCTGGCGTATTTCTCCTTGGTGCGCTCGTTGTGCGCTTCAATACCGCTGATCTCCGGTCCTTTGTACTTCGCAAATCTCAAAATAGCGTACTGTGCCATTATTTGTCCCTCCTTTTCTGCCATACGATTTCAAAGCCCAGCATATCGGCAAGTTGTACCGCTTCGGTATAGCGGAGCGATTCACGCTGGAGCTTGTTGGATAGATTGGAAACGCTGTCACTCCATCCGTACTCGTCTGCCAGAAGGTCAACGACCTCCTGCATGGTCATCCCCTGCCGTACAATGTACGACTTGATTTCATTTCTCAAATTCGATTTCATATAAAAATTCCTCCATAAATTCGTGATATTGGTTTGCTGTGCGGTGAACTGATGTTACCGCTGAATGATGGTTTTCTTGGTGGTGTTTTCCTCTCAGATTTCGTTCTGCGTAGTCCTGTTCGTAACAGCACCCTATCGGGTTTGCTGTTTTGTAGGAGAGCAGACGGAATAGGAAGAAATACCACATATCCGTGAATTGGCTTTACTGCTTGGTGAATCACCGAATGATGATTTCGGTACTTCCTGCGGTGTAAATCTTCACAGTTTGCACAAGGCTTGATTTTGATGCCTGTAAATTGCCCTCGCTTTCAATGTGCATATAGCGGTGGACTTCAAAAGTGCCGTACGTACTGTACGGTACGTACAGCACTTTTTCACTTCGCTTACCATTTCAGAAAAGGTGTCTTTGCCAGTACCTCAATGCCGACAAATCCACGCACACGTTTTCCTCCGGCGTAGATGTTGTTGGTGGCTTCAACATTGTAAAGACGCTCATTCTGTGCAAGCTCGGAACTGAGCCTGCTTGCCGACATCGGCTTGCGTACATTGTCCTCACACCACAGTTTGTAGGTTTCGTAAAGAGCCTTGGAGCTTGCTTCGCTGTCAGCCTTGAAGCGGATATATCCCTCCGATTGCAGAAACTCAATGACATTGTTGCTGCTGCGCTTGACCGTTTCCACGTTCTCAATGGCTTGTCCGCTGATAGTGAACTGATAATTGTTTGCAAGCAGTCGATGCAGCCCCTCCAGACACCACAGGAAGATGCCCTCCATCTCGGACATGAGCTTTTCTACGAGGAAAGGATCGTCGGTGCGGTCAGCGGGTCTGTCCTTCGTGGTCAGCACGATCTGACGGCGAAAGAAACCGTCCGATTGGTCATGGAGGGCGGTCAGCGCACCATTGCCGAAGCATAAGAAACGGGCGTACAGTTGACTTTGATAGCTCTGTATGCCCTTGCGTTCCAAATCCATCTTGCACTCGGCTGTGACGATGGACTTAATATAGTTGGTTTTGGGTAGTGCGCTCATATCCATATCATCGTCCACCATCAGCAGCTTGTTTTCCAAGTCGGCTCGGCTGAAACGGTTGTTTTCAATTTTCTGGATACTTGTGGTATTCATGCTGTCACCGAGGATGGAGCGCATCACAAGCCCTATACGGCTCTTACCCTCGCCGCCCTTGCCAATGAGCATGAGCATCTTCTGTCCCTTTGTGGAGGGTATCAGACAATAGCCGAGATACTCCTGCAAAGTGGGAATGTCCTCCGGCACAAGCAGATCGGACAGAAAGCGCAGCCATCGTTCCGGCTGTGGTGCATTGGGATTGTATTTGACCTTCATACGGTTATTGCAGTAGGTCTTGTCCTCGGTAAACGTGCCGTTCAAGAAATACGTGCCGTTTGCCATGTGGATGCGGTCTGTCTCAATGGGTAACGGGTCAGAGTACGCCATGAGCTTAACGGTATCAAAAAGGCTTTTTACTTTCTTTGCAATGCCGATGCTCTGACAGGTCATGACCTCATCCAAGATCATCTGCTGGATTTTGCCCTCGTCCTCGATCATCCCGTCCACGGTGAACAGCCGACCTCGGACACACTTCATCGGGTGCTGATGAAGAAATGAGCCACAAAATGCGATCTCGTCAATCATCTTGCCGTCATACCAAGAGGGTTGTTCCATGCAATCATCTTTCTTGCTCATAAGACCTCTCCTTTCTATGCTTTTTCAAGTACTCTTGCAGCTTTTTCAGCTTGCCGTCGGTCATCATCATGTCGATAACCTCGGTGCGCTCATAGGAATCGCCGCCGATGAGCGTGTCCACCAGATACTCCACATAAGACAGCCAATGACAGGCTTCGGAAAATCTGCTGTCCACATCGTCCTCCGGTGTTCTCGGCGCACACACTACCATCCACTCCTGCAGGAGCTTGTAATACGCCATGAGCGCAGTAAAACACAGCTTCTCATTTTCTTTGAGCCTCTGTACTTCGTTTTTTCTGTTCAGCTTTTCCTCCATTGCCTTGGTAGGTGGCTTGTCCTGCGTGATGCCGAAGTCGTATGCCAGCTTTTGTGCTGCTTCATACAATTTCAGACCAAAGAGATTTGCCGTGAAGTCGATCACGTCCCCATGCTCGCCGCAAGCAAAACAATGGTAGTGGTCATCTGCAACGTACAAGCTGGGGTTACGGTCATTGTGGAACGGGCAGAGTGCTTTCCCGTGACGGTTGACCTCCACGCCGTAATGCTCGGCAGCTTCAATCATCGAGACAGCCATTTTGATTTGTGTAAATAAATTGATGTTTGTGTCCTCCTGTGAGAAAATAGTTTTTTGAGCTTCGCCGTTCTACCCGATGTCGTTCCTGCCCAGGAATCTCACCCCGGCGTTGCCTCGCTCATATCGTCGCAAAGTCGTATCCCCATCGGACGGTCATGAAATTTTCAATGATCTGCGTGTCTTACATTTATATTTTAGTAAAAAATCACACTCTTTCCCGTATATCCGAGAGGTAGGAAAAGTGTAACGAAAGTGCGAATTTTCCACGCTTTTGGACACAAAACGAAAAAAGTATGATATAATATAGGAAAAGCCGAAAAGGAGGCTGGTATATGCAAGTAAAACTGACTATCGGAGAGCGATTGAAAGATTTGCGGGTCGAGCGAAAGCTGACCTTGGAGCAGCTTGCCGATGAAGTGGGTATCTCAAAATCTGCTCTTGGAAAATATGAATCGGATAACGGCAAGGACATCAGCCCGTACAGCATTTCGCTTTTGGCTGACTATTACGGTGTTTCCTCGGACTATCTGATGGGACGGACAGAAACAAAAAATCACCCAAACACAGCCCTGCACGAGCTGCATCTGAGTGATGATGCGATAGATGTATTAAAGACAGGAAATTTCAATCATCGGCTGTTGTCGGAGATGATCTGTCATAAGGATTTCCAGACCTTGATGCTGGATGCGGAAATCTATGTTGACCGAATTGCGGATATGCGGATTCACGACATGAACGCCGTGTTGGAGGCTGTGCGTCACATGACGTTGGCAAAGCACAAGGGCGAGGAAGAAGATTTGCATTTGCGGACATTGGCAGTTGCCCAGGTGCAGGAGGAAGAATATTTCGGTCACGTTGTATCAAAAGACATTGCAGCAATTCTCCACGACATAAGGGATGCCCATAAAACAGACAGCACCACCGCAGACCAAACATCAGCGGCGGCGCAAGTACATCAGCAATTAGAAAACGCTGTAAACTTTGAGGGAAGCTCCGAAGAAAAGAAAGCAAAGGCACTACTTGCCACGCTCGGAATTGATTACGATGCAATCACAATGGAGCAGTTTATCAATCTGGTCGAAGTGCTGAAACTGTCCAAACACATGAACAGTCCCATCAGCCAAAGAGGAAAAACGACCATGCCCCACGGCAAGGGGAAACGAAAGAAACGCTGAAACGGGAGAACGGGGGAACGACGCTGCGGCGGGTTATATATACCTCTTGCACCCCCGTTGGCACAGTAAATCTTTCCGCTTCGCTTCAAGATTTCCTATACCAACTACACACGAACAGCCGGATTTTGCTCATAGCAAATCCCTTGTCTTTTGTAGCTTTCAGCCTACAAAATCCGCCTGTTCTGCTGCCGCCGAAAAGTGTCTGTCTGGCGTGGGACAGCCCCTTTCCAGCGTCAGCGGTCGCAAAAGGTATAACACACTAGACCTCCCGCATATTTTCCTCGAAAATGGTACCCAAACTGTAAAAATGCAGTTTGAAACCTTTCCTCAGAAAATACAAAACCGCTGTAATCTCCATCCTTGCGAGGATGAAAACTACAGCGGTTTTCATTTTGCCGCACTCACGGATTTTTGAAAAATGGGTGCGACAAAATTTCCGCATCGCCGCCGATGCTCATGAGAGGAGCGTTATTGAGAAATCGTAAACAGCGAATAGAAGTATCCTTTCTCTGCAATCAATTTATCGAATGTACCTGTCTCAACAATGGAACCGTTCTTCAAAGTGATAATGCCATCGTATCGTTTTAGCAGAGCTTCATCGAGAGCGTGAGTAACAACGATACTTGTAACACCATCCAGACAAAGGATAGCACTTGACACTTGATATGCAGTTTCGGCATCCAGAGCTGCCGTGGCTTCATCCACGAGAAGCACCTGCGATTTCTTCAACAAGCTACGGGCAATGGAAATGCGCTGTTTCTCACCGCCGCTGAGTCCGCTGCCATTCTCACCGCACAAATAATCTGCTCCCTTCTCCTCAATCAATGCTGACAGTCCGGAAAGGCGAATTGCCTCGTTAATCTGTTCTTCGGGGAAATCACGGAACATTGTGATATTGTCCTTGATCGTTGCATTGAACACGAATACATTCTGCTGAATGATACTTTCAATCTCATAAAGGTTACTGCTGCTGATGTTTCTCAGTTCCATATCATCATAAAGTATCTTTCCGTCATAATTCTGATATGATGCCATGAGCAGGTTCAACAAGGTTGATTTACCGCTACCCGATGCACCCACGATGGCGTACTTTTTACCAAGTTCAAAAGTGCAGTTGATATTTGTAAGAACTTGCTTTTCGGGTTCATAGCCGAAAGAGAGATCTTTTACTGTGATACGATGTGCAAGCTCTTTGTGTTCAGATTCGCTTTCATCTCTGACATTCGCATTGAGGGCATTTGCGATTTTTTCAATCAACGCTTTGGCCGCTTTTCTTTCTGCAATGCAAGTAGGTATCGTACCAATCGGACTGAGAACATAGTTCATTAACTGCACAAATATCATCGTAGTACCTGCGGTAACACCTTTACCGGATAGCGCAAGATACGCTCCGAAAATAAATACGCCAAGCTGTGCTGTGATGCCCGCAACAGAGCCGAACATCTGAACAAGAATACGCATTTTGTGTTTTCCGCACTGTGCCTTTGCAAGCTCTCGTACATTTTCTTTGAAAAGGCGAATCATCTGCGCTTCAGCCTTAAAGGATTTGATAACAGAGAAGCCGCCCAAGCTATCTCTTAATGTAGAAGTATATGCTTCATTTCTGTCCGAGACTTTCTTTTCTTCTACCGCAACTTTGTTACCCGTCAGAATGGATGCGATCAAGGGAAGCAAAGAAAGACCGATTGCTATCAATGTAAGTAGCGGGCTGTACCATATCATCAGAACCATTGCGCCGATGAAAGTCAGTAAACTTTCAAGCATCGAAAACGTATTCCACAGATAGCCTTGTTCAATGGTCTGAATATCATTTGTAAGCGCAGATATATAGGTCGAAGAATTTTCACCGAAAAAAGCGGATATGTTTTTCTTTGTGAGTTCACCAAAGACATATTCCTTATATTGAGAAATTCCTCGTGTAATAAATTTCGGCTTAGAGTGGTAAGAGATCATATTGGCAACTGCGATTCCTCCGATCAACACCAAAGTAATAACGGTGAGTTGAAGCAGACTAAATCCGGTTTCATAGCCACCGATCAGATCAATTAACTGTTGTATCAGCCACGAAACGAGCAATGCCCCGATTGCTCCTAACAGGGTTTCGCATAATGCGAAAATAAAATATACGACATTCCCTTTGTAGAATTGTTTTGTGTATGGACGAATATCCATCTTTTTATTTTTCATTCTGCACCTCCGCAGGATTCTTCTTGGGCGATCTTTTCCCAAATCCCCAATAGTTGTTCATTTCGATTTTCTTGGGTGATTTGCTTAACTACTGCCGCAGTTGCAGATTCTCCAAGATCATCGTATGTGGTAGCATTTTGTATGTCGCCAATACAGAATTTTATATTCTCCACTTTGCAAGTTGGCGCTGAATCAAAAAGCATTGCAGCTTTATATGCTCGTCTCATATACGGTTCTACCTTATCTGTTTCTCCGAGAAGCAAGGAAAAATTTGCACACTCGGAATAGCAAGGGGCAATTACCTTATCAACATAGCAAGATACGTTTCGATCTATTTTCACACTTTCAAGCAGATCAATAAGCCACAGAAGCGCATCACGGCTGGAAAGGTAATCACCTTTCTTATAGAAATAATTTGCATACGCTATCATGGTACGGAGAGTATTTGTTATGATAGAGCCAAAAGCATCTACCATAAACGGTACGGCATCTTCCAACCCAAATTCTGGCGTGTTGGTGTATGTAATATCATTACCTGTTAGTGCAATAGCAATCAAAGCGTTGTGAACACCGCTGACATTATATTTCTTGAGAATCTCAATTCCTTTTTGTGTTTTGCCAAGGACGATATAGCATTGAGCGATCTCATTTTGAATTGACACTTCACTAATTTGTGGATCGCTATTTTGTGATAAAAGTAAAATCGAACGTTCCAAAAGCTCAATGCAGCGGTATAAATACTTCTCGTTGCTTAATTCTATACCTGCGACGGTATAGAGTTCTCCCGAACGATATACAATTCTGAAATCGTTGGGATAGCGCAGTAATGCTTTCTCGGCTTCGATGACAGCTTCATCATATTTTTTCTGTCGTTGCAAGTCGTGTATTCTTTTTTCAAGCGCATCAGCGCCACCATTTAACACCTCAAAACCCACGAGAGCGTCAAGCGAGACCCCAAACAAATCTGCCATTTCTGCAATCAAGCTCAATTCCGGTGTCGCTATGCCACGTTCCCATTTTGAGACAGAGGCAAAGGTAACGCCCAATGCTTCTGCTAACTGTTCCTGTGTCATGGAGCGTTCTTTTCGTAACTTGCTTATATTGGAAGGAAGTAATAACTTCATTTTCTCGTACCTCCATTTTTACTTTGCATCTATATTATACCATAAATTTGTGAATAAAGAAGGTATCACAGGTATAATTAGTTCAGCTTTTTTTGAACCTACAGTTTAGCTCACGGGATAGATATGCGAAAAATACCGCCGCAGGAAAATCCTACGACGGCATATCTTTAGTCCAATGTTTTGTATTCAGTCACAGTTTTCAAATATGTTTCGGGGTTTCCGTTCAAAATAAGGTCAGCATACTCCAAAGGAGCATTGTAGATCAAATAGTCAAGTTCTGATCGTTCGTACATATTGCGGGCAATTTCGTTCTCAACAGCAATCGTATCAATCGCAATCATGCTACCATCGGTGAATTTCAGCTCCACACAGCAGTTATCGAAGTTATATTCGCAGGATATAAGGCGTTTCATAGGATTTACCTCCAAAATTTGATGTTATGGAAGTAATGTAAGCGTGGGTTTTGTAATGGTATCTTTAACTATGGGAAAACTCCATTACATTCCCGGCCGCTGTGCCGGCATCCATTCTGTCCCAATCCCTTTTGCCCCGGCATACTCCACTGCCAGAAATGCCTGCTTCAGAATATCCGCATCTGTGTACACATCTCCCAGCCGAAACTCAAGCGCACCGCTTTGGCGAACGCCGAAAAAGTCTCCTGGTCCTCGAAGTTTCAAGTCTTCCTCCGCAATCCGGAATCCATCGTTTGATTGATTTAGCATCTGAAGCCTTTTTTTATTTTCCTCATTCGGGGAAGTGTTGACGAAAATACAATACGAAGGAGCGCTGCCCCGCCCGACGCGCCCCCGAAGCTGGTGAAGCTGCGCCAGCCCAAACCGCTCGGCATTTTCGATCATCATCACCGTCGCATTGGGCACATCGATTCCCACTTCTATGACCGTCGTAGAGACGAGCACTTGAATCTGCCCGCTGCCAAACGCCTCCATGATTCTCTCCTTTTGGGATGGTTTCATTTTCCCGTGAAGAATTCCAATCGTCACCGAGGCGGGAAAACAGGCGCAAAGCTTTCGGGCGTAGTCCTCCACATTCTCCCCCTCCATCGCTTCGCTCTCCTCCACCATCGGACAGACGACATAGGCCTGATGCCCTTTTTTGACCTGTCCCAGGAGAAACGAGTACGCTTTTGGCCGATCGGAAATGTCAATGACACAATTTTTAATCGGAATGCGTTTTGCCGGTCTCTCATCCATCACCGATAGGCTCAGCTCCCCGTACAGCACAATCGCCAAAGAGCGGGGAATCGGCGTCGCGCTCATCACAAGAATGTGCGGCTCCGCTCCTTTGCCGCTGAGTTCCTCCCTCTGCTTCACGCCAAAGCGGTGCTGTTCATCAGTGACAACAAGGGCAAGGCGGGCAAATTCTACGTGCTGCTGGATCAGCGCATGCGTCCCAACGACGATGTCGGCCTCCTGATTTCGGATTTTTTGGCAGACGGCACGTTTTTGCGCCGCTGTCATCGCGCCCGTCAAGAGCTCCACCCGCACCGTTCGTCCCGCCGACGCAAAGAGAGTGCCAATGGTTTCATAGTGCTGCCTGGCCAGAACTTCTGTCGGAGCCATCAGCGCGCCCTGATATCCGCACAGAGCCGTCAGATACAAAGCCAGCACTGCGACAATCGTTTTTCCGGAGCCGACATCCCCCTGGACCATCCGGTTCATCGTCTGCGCCCCCGTCAAGTCTGCCTGAATTTCCTCCCAGGTGCGAACCTGCGCCCTTGTCAGACGATACGGCAGGGAGGCAATCAGCGCGTCGACCTCCGCCCGCGGTGTGAGGACAAAATGATTTCTGGAATTTTGGACGCTCTCTTTCAAGTGCCGGACCCCGATCAGGAAACGGAAAAACTCCTCAAAGACGAGCCTTTTTCTGGCGCGGGAAAATTGCTCCATCGTCCCCGGAAAGTGAATCTGCCAGACTGCCTCCTCATAGGGACAGAGCTGAAACAGTTCGACGATTTCCCGGGGAAGCGTCTCTGGAATCTGCTGCAAATTCTCCAGCGCGCTTCTGACGAAGCGGGAGATGGAGTTGTTTGTGAGACCAGCGGTCAGATTGTAGATTGGGTGAAGGTAGTGAAGCTGCGCTTCGTAGTCCTTCGGCTGAAACAGCTGCGGGTGCTCCATCACTCGCATCTCCCCCCATCCGCTTATCTTCCCCCGAACGACAATTGCCATTCCCGGCTTTAGTGTCTTGCAGAGAAACGGCATGTGATACCACTTCAGACGCATCGTCTTCCCCTGGGCGTCTCGGATCATCGTCGTCACAACAGACGTTTTTCCCGTCTGCGCCCGACGAAGCGGAGCGCTTATCACACCCAAAATGGCTGCACTATCCCGAAGTTCAGCCTCCTGCACAGAAATCGGATTCTCATACTGGTCATACGTCCTCGGATAATACTGAATGAGATCCCCCACCGTATCCACATTGATTTTATGAAACAATCCGGCGGTTTTATCTCCGATGCCCTTAATTTCCTGAATCGAACTGTCACAGTCCATAAAATCACCTCCTGATTGTTCCGACATACGACAGCCTCAAAATCGAGCAGACACTTCCGCTCAATTTTGAGGCTGTCGTGTACAATACGGCCATCCGGCTGTTGCTGTTTTATTCGACGGAGAGGATGTAGTAGTAGATTGGCTGCCCGCCATAGTTTAGCTCAACATCCAGATCGGGATATTTCTCTGTAATTTCCTGGCACAGCGCCTCTGCTTCTTCTTCCGCGACATCACACCCATAGTAGATGCTGATCAGAGCCGAGTCTTCATCGACCATTGCCCCGATGGTTTCTAGCGCTGTCTCCCGAATGCTCTCAGTTGACGCAAGGATGCCGTGGTCTCCGATCCCCATAATATCTCCCTCATGAATTTCCACATCGTTGATTACCGTGTTGCGCACCGCATACGTAATCTGTCCAGATTTTACAAGTGCCATCTCCTCGGTCATAAATTTCTCGTTCTCCTCCGGTGTCCGATCTGGTGAGAAGTTGATGATGGCGGTAATTCCCTGCGGTATGCTGCGGCTCGGGATGACAATCAGGTTCTTGTCCTCCACCAAATATTTGGCCTGTTCTGCCGCCAGAATGATGTTTTTATTGTTCGGGAAGATGAAAATGTTCTTGGCGGAAACCTGCTCCACTGCATTGAGCATGTCCTCCGTACTCGGATTCATTGTCTGGCCGCCTTCAATGAGACAGTCCACGTTAAGCTCCCGAAACAGCTTCGACAGGCCGTCCCCGACGGAGACACTGATAAATCCGTATTCTTTCTCCGGTTCTTTCTGTGCTGCGGCCTGTTCTTCCTGTTCCTTCTGTGCTTTTTGCTGTGCCGCGATCCGCTCTGCATCTTTGATTACTTTTTCCTGATGCTCCTCGCGCATGTTGTCAATCTTCATGCGGGTCAGCGAGCCATAGGACAGTCCCTTCTGAATGGCAAGCCCCGGATCGTTTGTGTGGACATGGATCTTTACGATGTCGTCATCTGACACACATACGATCGAATCGCCGATGGATTCCAGGAATGCCTTTAGGTTTGCCTCATCGTATTCCTCTTTGCCTTCCTCCAGCATGATGATGAACTCTGTGCAGTAGCCAAAGCGAATGTCCTCCGTCTCAAGCCTCGTCTCTCCCGACTCGGATGAAACAGGTGTCTGGGAAGTCTCCCCTCTGTCAGATTCCGCATACGGCGCCACTTCCTTTCCAAGGTAAGCGTCGACAGCGCCTTTCAGCACCTGCATAAGCCCCTGTCCGCCGGAATCCACAACGCCGGCCTGTTTTAAAACCGGAAGCATCTCCGGTGTCCGGCTCAGCACTTCATCTCCATGGCGGATCAGCTCCGTCAGAAACTGCTCCATATCTTCCGTTTCCATTGCCAACTCGGCGGCTCTGTCCGCAATTCCTCTGGCAACGGTGAGAATGGTACCCTCTTTTGGCCGCATTACGGCTTTGTAGGCTGTCTCCCCCGCCCGCTGGAGTGCGCTGGTCAGCGTCACAATGTCAAGCGTTTCCGTCTCTTTAATTACTTTGGCAAATCCCCGGAACAGCTGGGACAAAATAACGCCGGAGTTTCCTCTCGCTCCTCTTAAAGATCCGGAAGAGATCGCCTTTGCCAATTTTTCCATCGTTGGAGGTTCTATGGCAGAAACTTCCTTTGCCGCGGAAAGTATGGTAAGCGTCATGTTGGTACCTGTATCTCCATCCGGAACCGGGAATACATTCAGTTCGTTGATCCATTCTTTGTTCTGCTCCAGATTTTTCGCCCCTGCCAGAAACATTTTTTTCAAAAGTGCGGCATCGATCGTATTTGTTGACACAACTATATTCCTGCTACCCGAAATATGGACAACCATCCTCTGTTATTCTCTCAAAATGGTCTGCCGGGCAGCCTCTCCTTTCTTTTTCTTTTCAGAACGCCTGTTGTTTTCTTCGTATTTCCTCGAAAGACAGGAACGCCCTCGTCATCGGTCATCGCTCAAATTGGATGTTCTATGCCCCGGATCAGTCGATTACCCGAACTCCCTCCACGTAGATGTTGATCTGCTCTACTTTCATTCCGCTGAACGCCTCCAGGCGATACTTCACATTCTCCATCAGATTGGCTGCAACCGCCTGTATGCTGACTCCATAGGAAACAATCACGTGAAAGTTAATTCTCAGCTTGTTGTCTCTTATCTCCACGTTGATTCCGTGCGTCAGGCTTTCTCTTTTTAGGATCTTGACAAGTCCGTCTTTCATGTTAATGGCTGCCATTCCAACAATACCAAAACATTCCACCGCAATGGAACCTGCATATTTTGCAATTACTTCTTGATCAATCAGGATTTTTCCCAAATGATTGTCAATTCGTCCTCTCACACTCCTACCTCCATCCTGTCTCCGTTTTTTGTGCCCGCCTTTGCGGCAAGGCATCTCCACATAAGATACATTATACCCGATTTCGGTTGAAAAGGAAATATACTTTTCCCAAATTCTTAATTTTTTTTAAACAAATCCGGATTGCCGGCGGCGGCACAGCAGGATCTGCGCAAATGTGCCGCATTCCCCTCCCCGACAGCCAGGTTCATCCCAGGATTTTATTCTCCTGTCAAAAAAAGTACTTGCATTCTTTTCTAAAATCTGATATAGTAGCATTTGTTATGAGTTGATCAGATGCTTCAAATGCATTGTGTCCGGAGCTGTCTTTCCGGTACAATGGTCAGGACGATTCTATATTATATTTAGGAGGTGCAGCAATGGCCAAATGCGATATTTGTAATAAGGGCGCACACTTCGGAATCAAGGTCAGCCATTCCCATAGAAGATCCAATAAAATGTGGAGTGCTAACGTAAAATCCGTTCGTGTGAAAGTAAATGGCGGTGCAAGAAGAATGCATGTATGTACTTCTTGCCTGAGATCCGGACTGGTAGAAAGAGCGTAATGGACAGAGCGCTTTGCTGTCGATCCAGACAGTACAATTGAATACGGATGGCAATCAGGTGCGAGGCTTTTGCTTCGCACCTTTTGCAATGTGTCCGGCGGCACACCTTTTAATAAGACCGCCTGCCTGCACAGACAAAGCGGCTTACCAGCAAAAAAGATTGTATCCTGCGAGCAGCAAAACGAGAATGAGCACCGCCGTACAAAAATTACACGGAATCAGACACATCACGGCCATCCCCACCCCGATCCAAAACATAGCAAAACCGCATAATCGTTTCATAAGATTCCCCCGCAGGATGATCTTATCAAATGATATGCGGTTTCTCTGTCTGTTATGCGGCGGCCGTTTTTCTCCGGCACCCGGTTTTTCTCACGCTTCGCTGTCTTCTGACGTCAATATTTCTTTTGCCTTTGCCTCAACTTCCGGATCGTCTGCCGGTTTTCCTTTGGATGCAAAGCGATTGATGATATCCGGCACCATGTCGATGATTTTCGTCACCGTATCCTGTCCCTTTACACTGATCAGGCGGGTATATCCGCCCTGAATCACAAGCACCGCGTTGGGAGACATCTTTGCGCCCGCGCCGCCTGCCGCATTGTTTTTGGTGCGTCCATTTCCATTTCCGGCAAATGCCCCGGCTCCCACGCCAAACTGCACGTCGATCAGCGGCAAAATAATCGCGTCGTTGACGCAAACCGGCTCTCCTACCACTGTCTTAGAGGTGACAAAACTGTTCATCCCTTTTAAGAGCGCCTCCACCGACGTGTTAAAACTATTGCTTTCTCTTTCCATCTCCTAACCTCCTATATCATCATGATGGCCGTCTTTTTTCGGCCTTCGCTTGTTTCCTGTGGAAAATGACAAACCAGAAATCTCTGTTTACAAGCACTTGCAGCACAACGAAGACAAAATGTCCGAGGCGGATTCGCCCCTTCAGGAAGAAATCGCCCTCCAGCACACGCTGCTCAAAATCCGGTTCCAGCTGTATGGCATCCCGGTAAACCGGATACAAAAGAGATGCCGCCATACAGATCTGCCCCGTCTGATACGGACTCTCCATTCCAAAATGAAGATTTGCCCTCAGCTTCGTCGGGGCAATGTAGCGAAGGATGCCCCATATTTTTTTCATCAATGTCTGGATCAGTCTCTGCGTTCGCGCATCGGACAGAAGTGTTCCATAATGAGAAAGTTTCGCCCGAATTCCCTCGATTTTCTCCAGGGTTTCCTCCATGCTCTGCTCAATGTGTTCCAGCCGTTCTGCAAGAGAATCGGACAAATTGTTTATCCAGTCCTCCAGTTTCTCCCCCACGGTGATCGCGATACGCGGACCTTCCTCCGAAGGCGGATTCTCTTCTGCGCCACCCTCGCTCTGTTCCGCACAGGGCGCTTCCTCCGAGGGCGGATTCTCTTTCACACCGTCTTCCCCGGTCTCCTCTGCGCCCTCTGTCTCCCGCACAGGTTCTGCCCCTTCCCCGGCATCGTTTCCTGTCTGCGGAAGAAGCGCGCGTTCCCCGGGCGGTGCGCCCTCCTGCAAAGGCGCTTCCTCTTTCACTTCCCGGGAATGCCCGCCCTGTTCTCCGGAGGCGAGCAGCGTTCTGCCCAGAATTTTGACCCGGATCTGCAGTGCCCGCCCCTGGACAGACAGCAAAACGGAAAATGCGTGAAGAAGCCAGTGGACGCGAATCGAAGCCTTTTTTTCTTCCCGCAAATCCCCCACCGCATCGTACCGGATCGGCACCAAAAGGACGAGAAGCACAATTGCAAGAAGAAGTCCCGCCAGGATTCCAATTCCCATTCCCGCTATCTTCAATATGGTCAATATTATATTCAGCGCCTCCACCCCCTTTTACGTCTCCTCCGAATCACCAAAATACGCTCTCACATCGAGTGCGCCTGTTTCCCGGTAAATTTTCTCGATGGTTGCGCGAAGCAGCTCATCTGCTTCTTTTTTCCCCTGTGCCAAACCGACGACCAGCAAATCGGATTGCAGAAAGTAGGGCTGGATGAGCGCAGATGCCGGATAAAGTTCCAGCAGATTTCTAGGATTTTCCGCCAGCGTCATCACAAACACATCCTTTTGATAGATTCCTTTTTGCATTTTCCAGAGGATGCTGTCCCGGCGAAGCGCCGCTTTCTCCCCCAGCTGGAGATGACTCCCGATGCGCATCTTCCTTTCTCCTTCCTGTTTGATCTGTTTTTGTTCTATCTGCGTTCCGTGAATTGCCGTTTCAATCGTCTTCCCAGTATTCATCGTTCAGCATCTGGTGGATGATTTCCACACAGGCCATTTTCTCTGCCAGATCAGTACAATTTGCCAGGCTGGAATCCAGATAACTTTGCAGCTCGCTGTAGTTGCGCACAAACAGCGGAAGCATCGTCAATGTCTTTGCCATGACCGCGCGGACTTCCGGCTTTGACATCGTCTTGAACTGCGCTTTCAGCTGCGCAATCAGTTCCCCCGCCTTCTGCATAATATACGCTTCCTCTGCCTCCTCTGTCACAGTGCCCGCATCGTTCAGATCTCCAAAATGACTGGTTGACAAGAGCAGGGAAATCTTTCGCAGCGCGGCAAACCCATCTTTTTGCTGCGGACTAATCCGTCTGGAGTAGGCACCTGCGAATTCTTCCAGAACCGCATCCCCTCTCTCCTTCTGCTCAAACAGCTCCTCCTGCCTTCCCTCCAGGAAGACGAAGAGTTCGTCAAGCGCATCTTTCGGCTCCGAGCGCTCTGGATCGGCAAACATCCGATTGATCTCCCGGATGATCTGCACACAGCAGTCTCTCTCCGTTTCATTGGCCCTGGCATATGGCGCAGACAACAAAATGCTGCACAGATCGTTGATCAGCTCCTGCATCAAAAGGACGGAGTCCATCTCCTCGTTGAGCGTCTGAAAGAACCCGGAAAAGTATTGCAAAAGCTCCTGAAACTGTTCTTTCGTCATCGTCTGATTGTAGCGATCCTTCACATAGCGGCTCTTTTCATAGAGATCTGGGAAGAAAGACGCCATCTCCTCCGGCTCTTCTAAAAGTGCTCCCGTCCGGATCATATACAAAAGATCCTCCACGGACGATTTTTCGGATCCGATGTAGGCCCGAAGACCGTCTTCGATGATCTGGGCGAAGCGGGATCTTGTCATCCGCATCGGAATCTGCTCCAGAATCTGCACCAGTTTCATCCGGTTTCCCGACTGATCGGGCGCTTCGGATATATATGCCATAATTTTGTTTCGAAATGCCTCGTCATCAAAATTCTCCATAGCGGACGTATCCTGATAGGAGTATTCTTTCCGGTTCAGCACATACTCATAAATCGTATATCGGTCGCCAAAGGCAGTCAGCGCCTGCATCACCGCCGTAATGCGCTCCCGCAGAGCAAATGCCTTCTCCAGGATAGGCGGAACATCTGCCTCCTCATACTCCAAGCGCATCGCCTCCCCAAAGAGGTGTGACAGCTCATACGAGAGCTGCCGGATGCATTCCGGACATTGTCCCGACTGCTCGATCTGACTGATTTCCTCATAAAAGAGCGGATAATTCAGCGCTGCCCGGACAAATGACAGACGGTTTCCGTTCGTCATCATCTCTCCAATATACTGATTCAAATTGTATTCAATGGATTTTCCCCTTTGCAGGTTATGAATGATTGTCTTGAGATTCCCCACTTATCTTCCTCCCTCTGTATTCCTTTCCTTCTTTATGATGCATCTGCGCACCAAATCCAATGCCCGGATTGCAGCCAGCGTCCGCACTTTGGCGCGGTTTCCTCTGAAATGAAATTTCTCCACGACGCTGTCTCCCTTGCAGCAGCATCCGATATAGACAAGCCCCGCCGGCTTTCCCTGCTCTCCGCCGGGACCTGCCAGCCCTGTGACGGACACGCAAACGTCTGCTCCCATCTGGCGAGCTCCTCCCTCCGCCATTTCCAGCGCCGTTTCCCGGCTGATCGCTGTATGCGTTTGAAGGGTGTGCGAACGAACACCCAGAAATTTTTGTTTTGCCTCATTTGAGTACGTGACAAACCCTCCCAGGAACACTTCCGATGCCCCGCAAACGTTGACAATCCGGGAGGCTGCCATCCCGCCGCTGCACGACTCCGCCGTGCAAAGCGTCATCTGATTCTTTTTTAGGAGATTCACGACGACTTCCTCGAGAGTCTCCTCCTCCCTTGTGGAGTAGAGGTTCTCTCCGAACCGCTCTTTTAGCGTCTCCAAAAGCGGGCGGATGATCTCTTGTGCGTCTTCCTCCGTTTCTGCCTTTGCGGTTATTCTCAGATGCACTTCCCCGACTTTGGCATACGTGGCAATGGTCGGATTGGTCTGGCCGTCAATCAGATCCAGAATCATCGTCTCCGCCTGGCTCTCCCCGATTCCGCAGATCTTTGCCATGACAGAATAAATGATCTCCGGCCTTTTTTGCCGCAAAAGGGGGGCAACCTGTTCCTGGAACATTGGAATCAATTCATCCGGAGGGCCGGGCAGCAAAATGATCGTCTTTCCATCCCGTTCCATTAAAATCCCCGGCGCTGTTCCATTTTTGTTGTACAGCGCAACGGCCCCCTCGGGAACAAGCGCCTGTTTTTCATTGTTCTCTGTCATCTGACGGTTTCGCTGCGCAAAGTAGGCCGTAAGCATTTCCAGCGCCCGCTCGTCTCTGTGCAGCGGAAGATTCCATACATCGGCCACCGTTTCTTTCGTCAGGTCGTCTTCGGTTGGTCCAAGTCCTCCGGAGAGAATCACAACATCAGACCGTTTGAGTGCGGTCTGGAAAACGAGCGCCAGGCGCTCCCTGTTGTCCCCCACCACGTCCTGAAAATAGACGGTCAGCCCGAGCGCTGCGCACTGCTCCGACAAAAACTGCGCATTTGTATTGACAATATTTCCAAGCAGCAATTCTGTCCCAACAAAAACCAATTCTACTACCATTGTTCTTCCTCTTTTCCAGATCTCCTGTAAGCGCGCCCTGAATGCTTTCGCTTACTCGGATAAAACGGCGCGGTTGTGATACAGATAATCACAAAGCGATACAACCGTTAGGACCAGAGACAAAACAATGAGAATCCATTCAAGCCACTCCAGTCCGTTTAAATCGGCAATGAGAACAATTGTCATGACCATCTGGCAGACAGTCTTGAGTTTTCCGGACATCCCGGCGGCAATGACAATCCCTTTGTCTGCCGCAATCAGCCGGAAGCCGCTAATGATAAATTCCCTGGAGATGATTACAATCACAATCCACGCCGGCATCTGCTCAAGCGCGACAAAGCAAATCAGCGCCGAACATACGAGCAGCTTATCTGCCAGCGGATCCATAAACTTTCCGAAGTTGGTGACAAGGTTGTACTTTCTGGCAATCTTTCCATCCAAAAGATCCGTCAGGCTCGCCAGCACAAAAATCGCAAGCGCCACCCATTTCGCCCAGCTTCCGGGAAAATCCACGAGCATAAAAATCAGAAAAAACGGAATCATCCCTACGCGCAAAATGGTCAGTTTATTCGGTAAATTCATTTTCATCTTCAACTTCTCCTATCAAATCGTATTCTGCCGCTCCGGTTACGATAACCGAAACAAAATCCCCTGTATTGTATTTTTCGGGTGTCGAGACAAACAGATATCCGTCCACTTCCGGGGCATCCATATACGTTCTCCCCACATATGCAGCTTCCCCCGAGACGTTTCCCTCAATCATCACTTCCATCCTGCGCCCGATCTGATCCTTGCAGCGCGAAAAAGCGATTTCCTGCTGGAGTTCCATCACAGCATCCCGCCGTTTCTGTTTGATCTCCTCCGGGATCTGATCCGGCATCTCTGCGGCGGGCGTATCCTCCTCCTCCGAATAGGCAAATACACCGAGACGGTCAAACTCCATCTCATCGACGAAATCCAACATCTCCTGATGGTCTTTTTCTGTCTCTCCCGGAAATCCTGCAATGAGCGTCGTCCGGAGAACGAGATCCGGAATCTCCCGGCGGAGCATTTCCACCTTCTGTGTGATCTGACGGCGGTTTGTCCTGCGCCCCATCCGCTTTAAGACGGCATCGGAAGCGTGCTGGATGGGAATGTCAAGATAATGGCAAATCTTTGGCTCCTCCTTGATCACCTGAATGAGTTCCTCTGTGATCTCTTCCGGGTAGCAGTACTGGATTCTAATCCAGCGAAGTCCCTCAATCTGAGCAAGCTTTCGAAGAAGCTGGGGCAGCATTTTCTTGCCATAGAGGTCTATGCCGTACCGTGTCGTCTCCTGCGCCACAAGAATCAGCTCCTTTACCCCCTGCGCTGCAAGTGACTGCGCTTCCGCAAGAAGGTCCTCCATCGGAACGCTGCGGTACGGTCCCCTTATTTTCGGGATAATACAGTACGTACAATGTTTGTCGCACCCCTCTGCAATCTTCAAATACGCATAGTGACCTCCCGTTGTGACAATTCTGCCGCCGCACGAGGCCGGCATCCGATCGTTTGCCTGGATGTACTGCGGGCGTTTCTTCTGCAGCGCCTCCTCCAATGCCTGCGCAATCTGATCCCATGCGGAGATTCCAACAATGCCGTCAACCTCCGGAAGTTCCCGCATCACCTCATCCCGGTAGCGCTGTGCCAGACACCCCATCACAAGAAGCACCTTGCAGTTTCCCGTTTCTTTGTACTGCGCCGCTTCCAGAATCGACTGAATGCTTTCTTCTTTCGCATCTCCGATGAAGCAGCACGTATTGATGATAATAATATCCGCCTTCTCCTCTTCGTCTGTAAACTCATATCCCTCGCGGGAGAGAATTCCCAGCATCTTCTCCGAATCCACCAGGTTTTTGTCACAGCCAAGAGAGATAAACAATATTTTCATATCGGTCCCCCACTCTGATTTCCAATCGATTCGAATAGAAGAAGGATGCTGTGTCTGCATCAACACACCATCCCCTCTTGCCGCATCGATTACGCTTCTATGGATTCTTCCTCCGAGGACTCCTCCACAAAAAGCTCCTCCGGTGCGGATTCGCCTTCCAAAGAATCCTCATTTTCTTCCACCGGCAAGACTTCCTCGGCCGTTTCTCCTTCCCGGCTCAGTTTCAGCTTGCCATTGTACAATTCCTCCACTGCCATCGACAGCGGTTTCTTTCCCGGACTCATTTTTACCATCGGATCCTGACCGCCAATCAGCTGTCTGGCTCTCTTGGCCGCCGCAATCACAATGGAATAGCGGCTCTCTACAAGCGGTTCCTCTCCTTCCGGGACCGTCTGGTTGACCGTCTGAATTAAATCAATATAAGATGGGTGTAGCATAACTGTTTCTCCTTTCCAGCTGTATCCATTTATTCGCATGGGCATTCCTTCTTATGCCTGACAACTTCCTCTCTCAGACCCTCCTGTATGGCCTGAATCAACTGTGCATTGTCTTTGCCCCTGGAAAGCGTCCCCTGGATCACCTCATGAATCTCCCGGGCACACTCTGTCTTCTTCCCGGTCTCATTGACTGCGATGTATCCGTAGCAGTCCATATATCGGGATTCCTCCACCGCCCGCTCCATGCGCTGCCAGATGGCGGTCTCATCCTCCCGTCCCCGGTCAATCAGCCTCCGTTTCAGCTCCCGCGCGGAAGGCGGCGTGATGAAAATCAGCAGTGCATCCGGATACGTTTCCTTTACGTGCAGTGCCCCCTCCACTTCTACTTCCAGAATGACATCAATTCCCTGATCCAAAAGAGGCTCCACATATTCCTTTAGCGTTCCATAGTAGTATCCGCAATACTTCGTGTACTCCACAAACTTTCCCTGGCGGATCATCTCCTCAAACTGCTCTTTTGTCTTATAAAAATACGTGATTCCTTCCTGCTCTCCGTGGCGGATTTCTCTGGATGTTGCAGAGATCGACAATTCGTAGGAAGGATGCTGTTCTCTCAATTCCTTGATCACGGTCCCTTTTCCCGCACCGGCAAAGCCGGAAATCACAACCAAAACTCCCTTTTCCATAACATTCTCCTCATTCGATATTCTGTATCTGCTCCCGGATCTTTTCAATCTCTGTCTTCAAATCAATCCCAGTGTCGGAAAGTTCCAAATCGTTGGCCTTTGACAAGATTGTGTTGGCTTCCCGATTCATCTCCTGTGCGATGAAATCGAGCTTTCTGCCAATGCTTCCGCCCCGCTCCAGCTCTTCTTTTGTATGTATCACATGGCTTTTCAGACGGACAATCTCCTCGTCAATACAGGTTTTGTCCGCATAAAATGTCACTTCCGCCGCAATGCGATTCTCATCCAACGTGCTCCCCGACAAAAGTTCCTGTACTTTTTCTTCCAGCTCCTGACGGTAAATCTGAACAATGAGTGGGTTTCGCGCCTCCACGAGTGAAATCAGTTCCACCATATGGTCAAGCTTTTCCAGCAAATCTATTTTCAGTCGCTCTCCCTCACTGCTTCGGGCCTGATTCAGTCTCTCCACAGCGCCCCGAACGGTTTTCTCAACAACTGGCCACCACTGTTTCTCATCTTCCGACTCCGCTTCCATCGTGATCACTTCCGGCATCCGTGCCAGAGAGCTGACCGTCACATCGTACCAATGGGAGGGGTCTTTTACGATTTTCCCCAACTCCTCATTCATCTGGTTTAGGATCTGGAGATATTCTTTCGCGATTCCTGAATTGTATTTTAAGGTTACTTTCTCCTCGGAATAGTCTTCGAATGTCAAAAACATATCGACTTTGCCCCTCTTGATGTCCTCCTTGATCAGATTTCGGATCGGGGCTTCGAACAAGTTGAACTTTCTGGGAAGTTTTATGGAAAAATCCAAGTATCTGTGGTTAACAGACTTAATTTCAACCGCTATTTTGTAATGCTCTGTGACAGTTTCATACCGCCCAAAGCCGGTCATACTGTTAATCATTTCCTGCTCCCGTCTGTCTGTTCCTGCTACAGACCTTCTTTTTGGACAGAACAATCCCGTCCTATTCTCGTTTATTATAAGTCATTCCATAGGGTTCGTCAACTCCTTTTCAAAAAAACGGAAGCATCGGGTTTCTGACATCCGCACTCCCCCTTGCAGAGCATCCGATTTCCTGCTATACTGTAAGAACGGCACAGGACTTCTCTAATCCAGTGCCTTGTGCAAGATCATAAAAATGAGGATTGATTATATGGCATTTGATGGAATTGTAATTCATAACCTTGTCTGGGAGATGAACGAGAAAATCACCGGCGGACGGATTTCCCGAATTGCGCAGCCGGAATCCGATGAGCTTCTCCTGACGATCAAAAAGGGAAAAGAGACATACCGGCTGCTTTTGTCCGCTTCGGCCGGCCTTCCGCTGGCGTATTTCACAGAGGAAAACAAACCCGGCCCGGCGACAGCCCCCAACTTCTGTATGGTTCTCCGAAAATATATGGGCAATGGAAAAATTTTGTCTGTGCGCCAGCCCGGTCTGGAGCGGATCATTGACATCGAAGTGGAGCATCTCGATGAGATGGGTGATCTCTCCAGGCGCCACCTCATCGTAGAGTTGATGGGCAAGTACAGCAATCTCATTTTCTGCAGCGAGGACATTGCATATGATTTTGAGGAGGAGCGCCAGGGATGGAAGATCTTAGACAGCATCAAACACGTTCCGTCCCAAATGAGTTCTGTGCGGGAAGTGCTCCCGGGACGCCCGTACTTCATTCCCGACACGAGAAACAAAAAGGATCCGCTCGGACTTCTCCCGGAGGAGATCGCCTCTCATCTGTGCGCTCCCCTGCCTCTCGCTCGGTGTTTGTATACTACCTTCACCGGCATCAGTCCGCTGATCGCGGAAGAGGTCGTTGACCGTGCAGGACTGGACTCCTCTCTTCCCGCCAACTGTCTTACCGATGCGGAGCGAATACATTTGTCCCATATTTTCTTTCATATGATGGAGGATGTGCGTCAAAACCAGTTTCATCCAAACATCATCTATGACGGAGAGCAGCCCGCAGAGTTTTCCGCGCTCCTCCTGGAAACATACCGAAATGCCCGAACAGAATGTTTCGGCTCAATCAGTCAGGTGCTGCAGATCTACTATGCTTCCCGAAACCAGATCAGCCGCATCCGGCAAAAGACTGCCGAGCTTCGAAAAACCGTTCAGACAGCGCTGGAACGAAGCCGCAAAAAATACGATCTGCAGAAGCGTCAGCTGAAGGACACCGAAAAGAGGGAAAATTGCCGTCTCTACGGGGAGCTTCTCAATGCCTACGGTGCGAGCGCCCCTCCCTCCTGCCGCAGTCTGGACGTTCTGAATTACTACACCGGAGAAACCGTCACCATCCCCATGGACCCGACGCTCTCCGCTTCGGAGAATGCGCGCAAGTATTTCGAGCGATACAACAAACTGAAACGAACCTATGAAGCGCTCTCTTCTCTCATAGAGGAGACAAAAGAAGAAATCCGGCACCTGGAATCAATCCAGGTTTCCATTGATCTGGCGCTCTCGGTCGAGGACCTCGTCGAGATCCGTCAGGAGCTGGCTCAGTTTGGCTACCTCAAGAAGCACCAATCCGGAAAGAAAGGATCCCGAAAGGCTGCCGTCACAAGCAAACCGTTCCACTACATCTCTTCGGACGGATTTCATATTTATATTGGAAAAAACAATTATCAAAATGATGCGCTGACGTTCCAGTTTGCAGACGGGAAAGACATCTGGATGCACGCAAAAGGACGCCCCGGTTCACATGTCATCATCAAGCGTCCGGGCAATGAGGAGATTCCGGATTCGACGTACGAGGAAGCAGGACGGCTAGCGGCGTATTATTCCAGTGGAAGGAACTCGGACAAAGTAGAAATTGATTACGCCGAAAAAAAGCACATCAAAAAAACGCCCGGAGGGAAACCTGGATTTGTCATCTATCACACCAACTATTCTCTCATGGCATCTCCGGATATCACGGGAATCCAGCAGATCTCAAGCGGATCATGATATCCCGCTCAGAAAGGAAAGGCCATCGGGTCAGGGAAACGCTCCCCGATCCGATGGCCTTTTGAACTTCCATCCGATGTCTCTTCCTTTTATGACAGACCGCTGTTCTTTTTCTCTGTCTCTCAGGAGATTTTCAGCCTTCCGATGTCATTGGACTCGTCCTCCCCGGATCGAAGGCGCTGGTACATACAGAGCAGAAAATCTGTCACATACAAAAAGGCGACGATCATCGCAAGCGGTCTTCCAATTGGCTCCGGAATGCGGGAAATCTGTTTCTTCGCAAATCCATCCAGGAAGAAGAAAAAGAAGATGCCAAGAAGTCCCCATCCGATGCTGCTCTCCAGACAGATGATGCCACGGTAATTGAACTTCTTGTTGCTGTAGTCCCACCAGAAGTATCCAAAAATCCGCACCATGACCGCTGCTGTTACAAGCTCCATCGTGGTCGCCATCACACTGCTGACAAGCGCCAGAAGAAGCCAGTTGTATGTAAACGGCTTCAAAAAGAGGTACGCTCCGACCGCGCCAAATCCGTAGATCACGCAAAATGGCATATGTACAAACCCTCTGTTTGTCACAAGCTTCTTATATTCTGCCGAGAGAACAATGCACTCCAGCAAATATCCGAATAGACTGTAGGCGAAAAACAGATTGATGAAAAAATGAATCTCCATTCCAAAAACTCTCATATATCATTTTCACTTCCTTCCCTAATTGTTTCAGACTGGCAGCAGGCTCATTACTTTATTTTTCAGCTCTGCGCTCACTTCTGCGATGGTACAGTATTTGTCTGCATACATGACAATGTATCCCTCGGGATACTTGGGCGGAATGATGGTGAGAGGCCACATGTGTTTGCGAATACAATCTTTCTCCACCGCATTCAAACGAAATTCTTTCTTTGCATTAGCCAGCGCGACCGCAGGATGCGTGAATCCATGAAAATGTTCCCCTGTTTCCCGGCAATGCGTGTGCCAATCATATAAGTACAGATCGTGAAGCAATCCCGCTCTGGCTGCACTTTTATAATCCAGACCGGCTTTTTTTGCAATCCGGTAGGACAAGTAGGACACCTGGATGCAGTGCGCCCTCGTTGTCGTCGTCCCGTGCTGAATAAAGAGATTCATTTTCCGGAACAGCGCATTGTCAAAGATGTCAGAAACGCACTCATAGTACTCCAGATCCTTGATATATTCCCTCTGGATTATCCACTGGCCGTCAGACACCCAGCTGCGAAGCTGCTCTTTCATCTCCCGATGCATCTTGCTCATACGACATTCTTCCTCCGCTCTGCCCTCATTTTACATAGATATTTTAGGTTTGTCAAACTGAAATTTAATGAAATTCATGATTTTATCATTTTTGTAAGAATCGTAAGAATTTCGAAAGATCGGATCGGGAAGTTTCCCTTCCCGATCCGATCTCACAAACTTCGCCATTCGCTGTCAGCGGATACTCCCCCACTTCTCCGGTTTGTACCCGTATTGTATTCTGCTACGGATGATTTCCGATGCAATTTTTTATACTAGACTGTTGTAGAGGTCTTCGTAGGCTCTTGCGGAAGCGTTCCAGGAGAAGTCTTTCTTCATTGCACTCTCCACCATCACGTTCCAGGCCTTCCGGTTTTTGTAATACGTGTCCTTGGCATAGTTGATAATGTTCATCATCTCATGTGCATTGTAGTTGGCAAAGGAATATCCCGTTCCGGTTCCATCATATTCGTTGTATGGCTGTACGGTATCCCGAAGTCCGCCTGTCTCCCGAACGATGGGAAGTGTCCCGTAGCGAAGACTCATCAGCTGGCTCAGGCCGCACGGCTCAAAGAGTGACGGCATGAGGAAGGCGTCGCAGGCGGCATAGATCCGATGGGACAATGCCTCGGAGTAGAAAATATTGGCGGACACTCTCGACGGATATTTCTGAGCATACTGCACAAACAGGTTTTCATACTTCTTCTCCCCGGTTCCCAGAACAACGAGCTGCACATCTTCGCTGCAAATTTGCTGGATCATATAATCAACCAGATCAAATCCTTTCTGGTCGGTGAGACGGGAGACAATTCCGATCATAAACACATTTTTGTCCACTTTCAGGCCAAGCTCTTTTTGCAGATTCTTCTTGTTCGCCTCTTTTCCTTCCAGAAAATGATTGGCATTGTACGGATACGGAATGTCCTTGTCCGTCATCGGATTGTACGACTCATAGTCGATTCCGTTGACAATTCCGGTCAGCTGTTTGCTGCGGGCGCGAAGCAATCCATCCATTCCTTCCCCGTAGAATCCGGTTTTGATCTCCTCTGCATACGTCTTGCTCACGGTTGTAATCCAGTCGGCATATACGAGTCCTCCCTTGAGCAGGTTTCCATTCCCATATGCCTCCAGTTTGTCGCTTGTGAAATAATAATCCGACAGCCCGGTAATCCGCTTGATCGTATCGATGTCCCACACGCCCTGGAATTTTAAATTGTGAATGGTAAAGATCGTTTTAATTCCCCGGTAAAACAGATTTCCCTGGAAGGAATCATTTAAGTACACCGGGACAAGGCCCGTCTGCCAGTCATGGCAATGAATGATATCCGGACGCCAGCCAATCACAGACAGCGCGGAGAGACCGGCCCGTGAGAAGAAAGCAAACTTCTCAATGTCTTCGTACATATTGGAGTACGGCCATGCGCCTCCAAAATAAAATTCATTGTCAATAAAATAATAGAGAATTCCCTGATATTTCAGCTCCAGGATTCCCACATATTGATTCCGATAGCAGAAATCCATGAAGAAATGGGTTCTGTATTCCATCTGGTTTCGGAACATTTCTTTGATGCAAAGATATTTTGGCAAAAGTACTCTAACGTCATATTCATCCTGATTAAAATACTTTGGCAGAGATCCAACCACATCTGCCAGTCCCCCTGTCTTGATGAACGGAACGCATTCGGATGCCATAAATAATATTTTTTTCATAGTACATTTCCTCCAGTCAAACTTGCGCATTTGATTCTTTCTCTGATCAGGAAAGGTCGGAACTCCCTGCACACTCTTTCCCCACTTATAGATTACATTATACAACATTTTTTCGATAAAAGGAAGCGCTTTTTTGGAGTTCTGCAACAATTTTGACTGTTTTTTCTCTATTTCCAATACAGATTTTTAGGAAATATTCTTGTTTTTCTTATATTGCAATCGTATTTTGTCTGCGATCAGCGCAATAAATTCGGAATTGGTTGGTTTTCCCTTTCCAGAATTGATCGTATATCCAAACATTTCCTCGATGGTATCCATCTTTCCTCTGTTCCAGGCCACCTCAATGGAATGGCGGATGGCGCGCTCCACACGGCTCGGCGTTGTCTGATACAGCTTTGCGATGTCCGGATAGAGAACCTTTGTGATGGAGTTGAGCAAGTCCATGTTCTCCACACACATGATGATGGCATCTCTCAGATACTGGTATCCCTTGATGTGGGCAGGTACTCCAAGCTCATGGATCATATCTGTCACATCCTGCTCCAGACTGTTCTCATCGCGCTGCGGCATGCTCAGAATCGGAACATTTCCCTTTTTGAAAACTCCGGATTTTTTCGCCTTTCCAATCTGTTTGATCCGGTTGAGCATCACCTCGTTGTCGAACGGTTTCATCATGTAGTAGCTGACGCCCAGATTCATCACTTGCTCTGTCACATGCTCTGTGTTGATTCCACTCATCACAATGAACTGGGGAACCTTTTTGCATTTTTCGTCTTTTCGTATTTTTTCAATTACACTCAGTCCGTCAACTCTCGGCATAATCAAATCCAGCAGCATAATATCCGGCTGCTTTTCCTCCGCGATGCGGATTGCCTCCTCCCCATCTTTTGCGATTCCTGCGACATGGATCTCCGGATCTTCCTTTAAAAGATCATTCAGCATTGTCACAACCCGATCATTGTCATCTGCAATTGCCACACTTAATTTTTCCATCATTCCTATCCTCCCGACTTTCTTCAAAACAGAGCTGCCTTTTCCCCGCTTCCTTCCCATTTGTCTGACTGCACCCGCATTGCCGTGCGTTTTCCAGGCAGCTCTGACCCTGCAGCTACTGCAAGTATATGAATTGCGCCAGTTTTTTTCAACAAAAAGTTTTCTTTTCAAATTGACGAATTTAAACAATACCTTTCTTTTTTTTCTCCCATTCGAAGTCTTTTTTCCATACAAAATGGCGAATGAGGTAAAACAAGATCAAAAAAGCAAAGGAATTCGGGAAATATTGTGAGGGTCGAATCGGCAAAGATGCGCCTGGGGCGTATTACGCGAACAGCAAAAAGCCCGCCTGTGGGAACACAGACGAGCCTCCTGCCGTTTGCTCTTTGTTTGTTCTTGTTTAGTTGTTTTTGTTCGGAACACGGGATGATTTTCTTCCGCTCTCATCGATTTCCCCGGCTGCAAGCAGCGCGATTTTTGTCGCCAGCGGACCCACAAGTTCGTAGATCAGCACGGAGAAGAGTGTCACATTTCGCACAAGATCACCTGCTCCTGGAAACTGAAGCGCCTTTAACGACATGCCGAGCGCAACACCGGCCTGCGGCAAAAGCGTAATTCCAAGATATTTCTGAATGGCGCTGCTGCATCCGGTTATTCTGGAACTGAAAAACGCTCCCACATATTTTCCAAGAGAACGGAACAGGATGTACACAAAACCAATTCCGACAATTGCGGCGTCCAGAAATACGTTGAGTTCCAGCTCCGCGCCGCTGAGAACAAAAAACAGCGCCATCACCGGCGTCGTCCAATTGTCCACACGGTCCATCAGTTCCTCAGAAAAATTACAAATGTTGCAGAAAACCGTTCCCATCATCATACATACGAGCAGGGAAGAAAGGCCGACGTGGATGCCTCCTACGTCAAATTCCAGCATGGACAGGGCAACGGTCAGTATGACAAACGCAACCGAAAGAGACGTTCTTTTGCTGTTCGAATGGAAGAAGCGCTCTGAATAGTGGAACAAAAATCCCATCACCGTTCCAAGTGCAAGGGAAAGCACGATCTCAATCATCGGCTCCAGAATGATTGCCGCGATGTGAAACTGTCCCGCGGAGATGGCGCGGGCAACCCCGAAGGAGATGGCAAATACGACAAGTCCCACCGCATCGTCCAATGCCACAATGGGAAGCAGAAGGTCGACAAGCGGTCCTTTCGCCTTATACTCATTTACAACCATCATCGTCGCAGCCGGAGCGGTCGCGGTCGCCACTGCACCCAGCATCAAAACAGCCGTGAGCGGAAGCTTGTCTCCCAACATAAGATGCAGAGCAAACAGTGCCAGATCGACCAGAACCGTCGCGGTCAGCGCCTGAACTACCGCAATGATGGTTGCCTGGCTTCCGATTTTTCTCAGCTGGCTGATGCGGAACTCGTTTCCAATGGCAAATGCAATGAATCCCAGCGCAACTTCGGACAGCGCGGACAGCATTGTAACCGATTCATGGCTCACAAATCCAAGTCCCTCCACACCCAACTGTCCCAGGCAATATGGGCCGATGAGGATTCCTGCGATCAGATACGCCGTTACCGCGGGAAGATGAAAATGATTTGCCAGGCGCGTCATCATCAGCCCTGCAAGCAGCGCAATTGAAATACAAAACAACAGTGTCATAATTCCTCCTCTGAACGAAATTCATTCCGTTCCTCTTCTTAGATAATTCCGAAAAAAAGCGTATCACGGCGTTCGACAAAAGTCAAGCAATTTCACGCCCGCGAAGCGGTTTAGCAGAAACATAAATGGAATATCAAACCCGCCTTTGCGCATCAAGGATAACATCATGGGCTGAACTTTTTTTCCAACCGATGCGTCTGCCTGGAAATGAGAAAATCCGCCGGACTGCTCATGGAACGCAAACCCTCCCATGACAGCCCGCAATACCCGCTGCCAATGGTGCTGCTGCTCTGTCAGTCCATAGCTGGACAAAACCTCTAAGATTGGCGAAACAATTTTTCCAGCTTCCTGTTCTAAGGCAGCGCTTTCCAACCTGGGAAACGCCATGATGACCCGGTAGAGTTCTTAGTGTTCCCGGACAAACGTGTGATACGCCTCCGCCAGGGCAAACAGCGCATCGTCGCACGTTTTCCCCGCTATGGCCTGCATTTCCTTGTCCGCAATGCGGCGGGCAGCATCCTCACTGACACATTCCAGCAGCTGTTTCAGGGCGTCTCCCCTTTTTGAGCGCTGGAATGAGACTTGTAACAAATGGTTTTCTGTGATATACTTGCAGCACAAAAACTCCATTGGGCAAACGGTTCCGAATGCTCCGGCGCAAAGCCGTCCGCATCGGCTGGATTTTCGGACCTAAGCAGAAGGAACGGAGGGCAAAGAAACGGAGGAATCTTTCTTGACAACATGGAATCCATGGCATGGCTGCACAAAAATCAGCCCCGGATGCGATCACTGTTATGTTTATCGGCGTGACGCCGCCTTTGGCAAAGACGCCTCCGCCGTTTCCCGGACCGGATCTTTTTTTCTTCCCATAAAAAAGAACCGTCAGGGGCAGTACAAACTCCAGCCGGACGGTGATTTCCTGTATACATGTTTTACCTCAGACTTTTTTCATCCGGCCGCAGACGAGTGGCGGCCGCAGGCATGGGCAATGATGCGAGAGCGATCGGATCTTCGCTTCTTCTTTGTGACAAAGCGGCCAGAACGCTTTCCTGTCGCGCTGCCAAAAGACTGGGGAGAAGGATATGAAAATGTCCACATCTGCTGCACGTGTGAGAACCAGCGCATGGCGGACAAGAGGCTCCCGATATTTTTGGAGCTTCCAATCCGCCACAAGTCGATCATCCATGAGCCGATGTTAGAGCGCATCGACATTCGCCCCTATCTTGAAAACTACCACACCGCCATTGAGGAAGTCATCTGCGGCGGCGAATCCGGCGAAAATGCCAGAGTATGCGATTATGCCTGGATACTCCATACAAGGATGCAGTGTGTGGAATACAACGTCCGCTTCCACTTCAAACAGACAGGCGCATATTTCAAAAAAGGAAACCGCTTCTATCGAATTGATCGAAAAGATCAGATGAGCCAGGCGGCAAAGGCCGGAATCGATTTTCAGCCGTCAATTCCTCCCCTGGAGCTGGAATAGCGTTAATGCGTGTAATCCAAAAGGCGAATACCGTCTCCAATGTCTTTTCCAATCAGTTCCTTCATTTTTTTTGCAAACGGGCAAGGATAGCCAATCGGCGTTCCTTTCTGGATACAGCTTGCGAATACAATGGTATCCGCACCGCGCCGAGCCAGTTCTCTTGCCCTAAGGACTGCTTTCTTCGCCGGGCACCCGCAAGCCGGAGAAGCTGGAAATCGTGGAAAAACTTGCCCGGGCATTGAACACAACCCCGGAGGATCTGCTTAGCCAGAGCGGGATGTTTGTCATGGCTGCGCAAGAACAGGGCAGGTCCCCGGCGGCCCGAGATATTGATTTCATTGATTACACTTTCTCCAATAATCTGACCATCAGGCGATATTATTAAAAAGAAGTATCTATCATCTTCATCCCAAGGATAGGCCCCTGGGGAGGTCGCCCTTATTATTGTCGTGCTGTTCGTAAATGGAACCGGCGTTGGTGCTTCACGATATAAGCCCGTGTTTGAACATCTTGCATCATGGGGCTTTATTGCAATCGGAAACGAAGACCCATCCACATGGGAGGGCAAAAAGGCGAACATCACGCTCGATTGGCTTTTGAAAGCAAACGAAAATGAAAACAGCATTTTCTATCAGAAGGTCGATGTGGATAATATCGGCATTACGGGGCATTCTCAAGGTGGTGTCGGCGTGTATAATACGATCAACGCTGCGGAGCACAAAGACCGATATCAATGCGCTGTCTCGCTTTCGCCCACGGAAGAAGAAACTGCCGCTGCAATCAGGATACCGTACAATCCCGCCCAGACAAAAATTCCGATTTTCATGCTCTGCGGCAGCAATAACGACGTTATTTCTCCCGAAAATATGACCTTCTCCTATGAAAAAGTCCTTTCCCAAAAGGTCATGGCAGTCAGAAAAGATGCAGGTCACGGCGATATGCTCTATGCTACCGATGGTTATGTGACCGCTTGGTTCATGTGGCTGCTGCAAGGAGACGAGGAAGCCGCAAAAGCGTTCATCGGGGAAAATCCGGAAATCATGAATAACGAGTTCTATCAGGATCAAAAAGTCGACATGATGAATACATTTTAGAGAAGCTGTATTTCTATCTCAGCCGGATCTGTTTTTCCTTTCGAATCAATTCCAGCATCGTCGGCGATAGATGTCTTTGCAGTTCATCCTATTGTAGATACATGGTCAGAATCTCATCCCAATCAATCTGCGACAACGCCTCTTTCCTGCATCCTTTCTTTGCTGTACCACGCATCCGTAAAGAGAGTATTGATCACTTCATACCCTTTTTGCTCCAGCGCCTCGATCGCTCTTTCCCGTGTCGCAATAATTTCTTCGTACGGTTTTCCAGCCATTGGCTGTGATAGCATCGCTTTCATATCTGTCTCCTCTCTGAAAGTGGATTACTCCTGAGTATGGCAAGTATTC
>CASGAH010000018.1 GCA_949299375.1 uncultured Eubacteriales bacterium
CCCTTGATGTTGGCTCCCATCTTGTTCAGCATGTTGGCAACATCTACGACATGGGGCTCTTTCGCGACATTTTCCAGAATCGTTCGTCCCTCCGCCAGGACAGCCGCCAGCATCACATTGATCGTTGCCCCTACGGATACCATGTCAAAGAAAATGTGCGCTCCCCTCAGGCGATTGGCTTTTACCGTCACCATCCCCCAGTTGACGTCCACCTCAGCCCCCAAAGCCTTAAATCCTTTCAGATGCTGGTCAATCGGACGGCTCCCGATGTTGCACCCTCCAGGGAGGGCGACCTGCGCGTAGCGGTATTTCCCGAGAAGCGCTCCAAGCAGATAATAGGATCCTCTCATCTTCTTCACAAACATGTTGTCCACCACCAGATCCCGGATGGTAGAACCGTTGATCCAGACCTTGTGGCGGTCCAGACGCTTCACCACAGCTCCTGTCTCGCGTATCGTGTCAGAGAGCACGTTGATGTCACTGATGTCTGGAAGATTGTCAATGATCACCGTGTCATCTGTCATGATTGCCGCCGCAAAGAGGCCAAGCGCCGCATTTTTTGCGCCTGAAATTACAACGTCTCCCACAAGAGGAGCGCCACCTTTTATCATATATTGTTCCATGTTTCCTACCTCAGATCGTTTTTCTAGCTTTTAGTGTATCCATCTTTGATTGTCTGGCTTTCCAATCCCAAAATCTGTCCCACTCTTCTCTCAAAACCGCATCTTTTTCCAAACAATTGCCGCGCTGCACGCACAGCGTTCCTTCTACCGAACTATTTTCCATTTCCCTCTTTTCTGCAGTCGGATACAAACCAAGTCCATTATACCCATTTCCTTTGCTTTTGTAAACCATTTTCTTAAGAAACTCTAACGGAATCCGGCCCCAGGCATCGCGCGCAGATTTCCTCCACAATCATTCCCGGTGTTTTTCCTTCTTCCTCCACCGTCACATCCGCCCACGACTCATACAGCGGAATCCGCTCTTCATACAAATCTTCCAGCGTCATCCCCTCCCGGAGGGCAACACCTCTGTCTTTTAAGTCCCCAAGGCGCTTTTTCAGCTCCTCACAGCTGATGCGCAGATAGACAATGGTGCTGATCTGCCGGAGATGTTCCATGGCATCTCTCCCGTATATAACGCTCCCGCCCGGAGCAATGACGCTTCGCTCTGCCTCGATGGAGGCATTGACGCTGTTTTCAATCGCCAAAAATCCGTCCAGTCCCTCCTGGGCGATGATCTCTTTTAAAAGCCGCTTCTCCTGCTTTTGAATGACCAGGTCAGTGTCAATCAGTTCAAACCCGATGCGCTTGGCGAGAAGTACGCCGATGACACTCTTTCCCGCCGCAGGCATTCCAATCAATGTCACATTCATTTTTGTCTCCACTGTCACGAGCGTCTCCTCACAGAATATCCAAAGTGACCCAATTTCTTTCCAAGTCCCCAATACTCCCCATGGGAATAGACAATCGGGGAAGCCTTGTCCAGATGGAATTTCCCCTTTGCGTCGAGGTACGCCTCATCGACATCCACCGCCACGACTCTGGCAAGAAACATGTCATGAGAGCCAAGCTCCAAAACCTGCGTCACCCGGCATTCGAGATTGACCGGACTCTCCTCGAGAATGGGGGCGCCGACTTTGGACGCCTTTGCCCTGTGCAGATTCATCGCCTGAAACTTGTCGATCTCTCTTCCCGATTTCACCCCGCAAAAATCCACCGCTTTTGAGAGCGCTTCTGTCGTCAGGTTGATGACAAACTCCCCGCTCTCGAGCAGCATATGGTGAGAAAACCGTTCTTTCCTCACAGAAATATAGGCCAATGGCGGATCACTGCAGACGGTCCCCGTCCAGGCAACCGTTATAATATTGTCCCGTCCCTCACGGCCGCGGACCGTGACAAGAACCGCCGGCAATGGATACACCATATTTCCCGGCTTCCAGCTCTGTTTTCCCATCGGCGTTCTCCTCTCTACACGGCATCCTGCTGCAGCGCTGTGACGAGACCCGGAATAAACTGCTTCTTCCGGGAGACAAGCCCTTTGATCTCACAGTGCCCTTCCGTCTGTGTTCCGCGGAAGGCGATGTCCAGCAAACTCTCGGCTCCGCTCCCCACGCAGAGAATGGTCGATGACTCCTCGATGATATTCGTGAGGAGGAAAAAGAGCATGTCCGCATCCTTTCTGGAATAGATCTGCTCCATGTAAGGTTTCAGCTTCTCCTCGATCGATTCCAGCTCGCCGGCATTCATCGAACTGATCTGTCCAACGCCGATTTTTTTGTCCTCTATGCTAAACTTCTTATAATCCTGATAGAAAATTTCCTCTGCTGTCTTGGAAGACAGGTTGCTTCCCGCCGCAAACATCTCCTTCGCGTAAGGCTCCAGATCGATCTGCGCGATCGCGGCAAGTGCCTGTGCCGCCATCTGATCCATCACCGTACAGGTCGGTGACCGAAACAGCAGCGTGTCGGAAACGATGGCGCTGCACAAAAGGCCGGCGATCTCCCGGCTGATCTCTACGCCACTCTCCTGATACATTTGATAAATAATGGTTGCCGTACACCCGACGGGCTGATTGCGGAAGAACACCGGCCCCATTGTCTGGATCGTTCCCAGACGGTGATGGTCAATGATCTCCATAATCTCTGCGCTCTCCACGCCGCTGACCGCCTGCGTCCGCTCATTGTGATCGACAAGAATAACCCGTTTTTTCTGCATTCCCAGTAAATTTCGTCTAGAAATCATACCCATGTAGCGGCCTTCCTTGTCCAAAATCGGGAAGTCCCGATGGCGCAGCTTCGCCATCGTATCCCGGATGTCATCGATGTAGTCTTCTGTGTTGAACGTAACCAGCTTCTCACTTCTCATGAAATAGCTGATCGGCATACTCTGGTTGATCAGACGCGCCGCAGTGAATGTATCAAATGGCGTCTGGATGACCGTACAGCCGCGTTCCTCGGCCAGTTTTCGAATCGTCTTCGATACCGGAGCGCCCTCACACACGACAATACATCCGGCGTTCATCTCAATGGCGCACAGCTGGGATTCATAGCGGTTTCCGAGAATGACCAGGAGCTGGGATTCATAGCGGTTTCCAAGGATCACCAGATCATGCTTTTCAATATAATTTTCCATCAAATCCGGATTGGCGGCCGCCACAAGAACTTTGCCTTTTGTGTAGTACGCCCTCATGTCGCCCACAAGCATCGTTCCCTCCAGCGTTTCGACAATGTTGCTGTACTGTGTGTGTGCGGTGGACAAAATCGTACTGTCATAGGCTTCCATATAGGATTTTGTGATGTCCTCAATCGTAATCAGACCTTCCAGACGCTTTCGTCTGACAATCGCAAGTGTGACGACATTTTGCTTTTTCATCAGCGACCAGGCCTGCTTTAACGAGATGTTTCGCGCAACGCCTTCGGTCTTCCGAATCTCAATGTCGCGAACCTGTGTGCGCACATCTTCAATCAGCAAAGGAGCTTCGATTCCAAAATAATTGAGAACGAACTGCGTCTCTTCGTTGATCGCACCGGCCCGTCTCGGCTCGTACACGTGATGACCAATCTTGTTTTTCAGATTGGAATACGCGATTGCAGAACAAATCGAGTCTGTGTCTGGATTCTTATGTCCCACAATAAAAATTTTTCGTTCTTCCTGCGCCATACTTCCTCCTTCTTCCATGAAGTCTCTCCGGTCATATTCCACTACAAACAGGGAGTATCGCACATCCTGCAACCTCCCTCATCTTCATACATCGTATAAAAAAAATTATTCCTCGCTTGTCCCCTCTTCGGAAGAGGTCTCTTCCGAAGAGATTTCTTCCGAAGAGGTTTCTTCCTCGGAGTTCTCCTCAGATGAAGTTGTCTCTCCCTCCTCGGAGGTCTCCCCCTCCGAGGAATCCGATTCCTCCTCCAAAATTCCGTTCATGTCACCGACAATATAACTCTCGCTTTTATAATTCGGGCGCGCTGCCAACGCGGCCTTGTGTTCATTCCAAAGCGTCACGCCAATGGCTCCCACAACACCGGCGCAGAAAACTCCGATCACCGCATAAGCGGCTGCCTTCTCAATCTTCTCCTTTTTTTTCTGCTTTGCAAGGATCTCTCTTCTGTTCTTCTTGTATTCTTTATATTCATTCACTTTCTTCTGACTCATGATCTTTTCCTTCCTGATTTGCCAAAGTAAACTGTCCTCTCATCAAATATCGATGCGCTGCCTGCTCTGCCGCCACGGCAGTCTGTTGTCTTTGCAGCCATTCCTTCGGACAGTCCCCGCCCGATAACGGTTTTTATGCTTCTTTCGTGATCCTAACGTATTCTCTGTGGAAAATGGGACGCGATCACATTTTCGTTCCATTCCTCTATCTATTCGGATTCGATTCGTTCTATGCCAATCAATGATATCGCCAATCGATGATATATTGCAAATTTGCGGTCATACGTTCCATTGAGCTCGCTCGGAAATGAAATGCCCTTTCCCGCCGGATACAGCGCAATTCCTGTTCCGTCACCCATATCATAGCACACATCACCGGAAAATAGCAAGAATTTTTGTAAAAAAATAATAAAAATTTTGCCCTCGTCCCATTCTCTCCGCGCGTTCCGCCCGCTCCCCGCGATGCCTCAACGCCCCCAAGAGAGATCTCTTGGGGGCGCAAGTCAGGACATCTGATAGAAATGTGCATATAGGCTCTGTTTTTTCATAAGTTCTTCGTGCGTCCCCTCCTCAGCAATGCCCTGTTCCGTCAGAACGAGAATGCGCTCCGCGTTTCGGATGGTCGAGAGGCGATGGGCGATTACGAGCGTCGTCCGGTTTTTGGCCAGTTTCTCCAGCGACTCCTGTACGATTTTCTCGCTCTCATTGTCCAGCGCGGACGTCGCCTCATCAAAAATCAGAATCGGCGGATTTTTCAGAAAGACTCTCGCAAGAGACAGTCTCTGTTTTTGGCCTCCGGAGAGCTTCACGCCCCGCTGCCCGATGTCGGTCTGATACCCCATTGGCAGCTGCATGATAAAGGAGTGGGCGTTGGCATTTTTGGCGGCTTCATATACTTCCTCATCGGACGCCCCCGGTTTTCCGTAGCGAATGTTCTCCATCACCGTGCCTGCAAACAGATAGACATCCTGCTGCACCATGCCAATGTTGGAGCGAAGGCTTTTGAGCGTCAGATCCCGGATGTTTTTTCCGTCGATCAAAATTTCCCCCTCGGAGATTTCGTAAAAACGGGGGATTAAGTTGCAAAGCGTCGTTTTTCCCGCCCCGGAAGATCCCACGAGGGCGACATATTCTCCCGCCCGGATGTTCAGATTGAGATTCTGCAAAACATTTTGTGTCCCATCTTTGTAATGGAAGGCGACGTTGCGAAATACGATATTTCCTTTGGCGCTTTCCATCTCCTCTGCCTGCGGCAAATCCTTCACATCCGGCTCAATCGCCAGAATTTCCAGGAAGCGGTCGTATCCCGATGCCCCATTCTGAAATTGCTCTGTGAAATTGATCAGTTTTTTTACCGGGTCGGTAAAGGTACTGATGTACATCATAAACGTCACAAGGTCGGCAATTTCCATCGTTCCCCTTGTGAGAAAAAATGCGCCGGAGACGACGACCATCACCGTAATCAGCGTCGTAAACGCCCCGAGCCCGGAATGATATGTTCCCATCACAAAATATGTTCTCTTTTTGCTCTCCAGGAAGGCATGATTGCCTTTCTCAAATTTGTCTTTTTCGATCTGTTCATTTCCGAACGATTTGACAACCCGGATGCCTGCCAGACTGTCTTCGAGCTGAGCATTGATGTCTGCGATCCGCGCGCGGTTTTGTTTGAATGCGTGCTTCATCTTCCGGTTAAAGTAAAATGCATAGACAAACATCACCGGCAGGAGCGCAAACGCGCTGATGGTCAGACCCTTATGGACATTCCACAAAATGACAAACGAGCCGACAAATTTGATGGCGGAGATGACAACGTCCTCCGGCCCGTGGTGAAACAGCTCTGTAATCTCAAACAGGTCGTTCGTCACCCTCGACATAAGCTGCCCCACTTTCTGGTCATCAAAAAAGCCAAACGACAATTTCTGGTAGTGGTCGAAAATCTCTGTGCGCATATCCGCCTCCATTTTCGCCCCCATCATATGTCCGACTGTGGCAATAAAGAAGTTGCACACTCCTTCCAGGACGACGAGCGCCAAAAGAAGAAGCGACAGGGCAAGAATCTCTCGCAGCGCCTGATCCGGCTGTTTGTAAATTACGCTGGATGTGATATGGCGCACGACGAGCGGGATCACGAGGGCAACGGCCGCCGCCGCAAGGGCGCAGGCCATATCCGCTGCGAACATTCCAAGATACGGTTTATAATATCCAAAAAACTTTTTCCATTTTTGTTCCATTGTTTTCTTGTTTCCTTCCTCCATCGATCGAATCGATCCGATCTCTGCGGACCCGCTCCGTACACCCGGCAAACGTCCGCTGCCCGCCAAATGTCTCGCCACCTGTGCGAACCGCCTGGCGGGCGTATCGCGCAAAGAAAGCTGCCGGAAAACCGCAGTTCTCCGACAGCAGCATTTCATGTTTTTTGTCTCTCTTCCTATTACTCGATTGTCATCCGGGCCGCACCATAAATTCCGGCGTCATTCCCGAGCCGGGCAAGGCGAAGTTCTGCATAGTGGGAAGAGATGCGGATAAACCGGTCGTAGTGTTTCTGGCTCACTTCAAGCAAAATCTCTCCCGCTCTGGATACGCCGCCGCCAATGACAAATACATCCGGGTCAACGGTAAGCGTTACAAACGACATTACAAGTCCCAGATAATATCCGAGGGTATCGATGGCTTCCATCGCCAGCGCATCCCCCGCCTTTGCCGCATCAAATACCATTTTTGCGCTCAGATGCGCTTCCTTTCCTCTCAAAACACTCGGCGCGTCATGCTCTCTCAATTTCTTTTTGGCAACCCGGACAACACCCGTCGCCGACGCGTACTGTTCCAGACAGCCCCGGTTTCCGCAGTTGCAGAATTCGCTCTCTTCCGGATTGACCGTAATGTGGCCCAACTCACCCGCAAGTCCATGATTGCCCGAGATAATCTTTCCGCCCAAAATGACGCCGCCTCCGACGCCCGTTCCAAGCGTAATGGCGACAACATTGGAATATCCCTTCGCCCCGCCGCGCCACATCTCACCGTAGGCTGCGGTGTTGGCATCATTGGCACATTTTACCGGAATATTCAGCATCTGTCCCAACTCCCTGGATGGGTTGCGGTTCGACCATCCGAGATTTACACAGACCGTCACCGTTCCGTCTTCCAGCACCGGGCCCGGAACTCCCATGCCGACACCGGAGATGTCGTCCGCACAGAGGCTGCGCTCATCCATCTTTTTCCGGATTGACTGGGCAATGTCCTCCAAAATGCGGGCTCCGGAATTCTCCTTGCGGGTTTTGATCTCCCATTTGTCCAAAAGCTCTCCTTTTACCGTAAACAGGCCGATTTTGATGCTCGTCCCGCCTACATCCACGCCAAAACAATATTTTTTCATCTCATCCTCATTTCTGCCGATCCCATCGGCGCGTTATGCTTTTGCTTCTTTTTTCTGCTTTTTTTAGTATACCATAAGTTTTGTCAGGCGGATATCCCTTTTTTACAGATTTTTTATCATTTTTCTCTCTTTCCGTTTGCTGCACGCTGCGGCAGAGAAAAACAACGCTGCACTCGCCGCAGACACCGACAATCCAGGGTAAAACATCGGCGAGACATAGGAAAAGACAAGTTCATGTGTCCCCTCTGACAGCTCCACAACCGGAAATACGCCGCCCCAGAGCACATCTTCTGAGATTGGCACTTCCGTTTTGTCCACCCAAATGCTCCACCCTTTTTTGTAGGGAATGGTCACAAGAACCGGCGCCGACGGCTCTGTAATGGTGATCGTTCCGGAGAGAAAGTCCTCCTCAAACTGCTCCACTTCCATCTGCTGGCGGGACAAGACGTCGTATACCCGGCACATCGCTTCCTGATTCAAAGCCGCCGCGTACAAAAAGACACCTGCCTTGTCGTATTCCTGGCTAAACGAGACAACAATTTCTGCCCGATCGTTTTTCTCCAGCTGTCCAAGGTCGATCATCTGCTTGTGACATTCTCCTGAAAAAACGGTCTCTCCGTTGACCAGGCATTCTGCACGGTACATTTCCCCGCAGCAGATTTGAATGACCAGGTTTTCTGCTTCCTGTGCCTCGTAGGAGAAGACGACCTGCGCCTCTTGGGGGACGAAATCGGTAAAATAACCGTATGTTCCATGAAACCGGTCTTTCTCGCATCCGGAATATTCCTCCAGGACAAACGGGCGAAGCGCATACACCGATTCTCCGGTCACATTCCGGCTGATCTGGTTCATTGTCGCAAACGGGTTGTCCTGCAAAAGCGACTCCTCTTTCCACAGGCGTTCCGGAATGGCATATGCGACCGGCAGCGCATATTGGTTTTCGTAGAGCGTCACGTCCCCGGATGCTGCGATCTGCCGGTAGGCAAAGGAGTTGACACGATGATATCGGTTGTAGCTGTAGCGGACCCCGAGTATCATGTCCATGAAACTGTTTTCTCCTTTGTATCCCACATAATTTTTGCTTCCCTCCCCGCCGATCTTCTCATAGAATCTAGACAGGTTTGCATTGTTAAAGGTATTAAACAGCGTCATCGAGTGGAGACCATAGATCGAGGCTTCGTTCATGACTGACAGGTACCCCATATTCATGAGATTTTCACACTGCTCCAGTATCTGTTCCAGGGAAATCTGCTCCCATTGCGGATTTTGAATGAATTCCTCCCACTCCAGTTCCGTTTCATTTTGAACAGGATCTAGTTTTTCCCGGTATGCGCCTTCCTCTTTTGCGGACGTCAGCTGCTCAAATGCATCGGCCTGCTCCGCATAATTTCCTGTAAAAACACCGAGGCACTGAACGAGGGCGATCCCATACATAACAGCCGCCTCCCCGACAAGAAACGGCGCAGCGTGCCGGATGGCGCCTTCCTCTTCTTTATGGATGGCAAACAGGCGGCAGTAAAACCCGCCAATTGCGATGGCGCCGACAAAGTGGTACCAGCCTTCCGAAACGGCAAACGCCAGGGCAAGCATCGCCGCTGCATACGCAGCAAAAGCGATTCGGATCTCCTTTTTTGAAATGTCCTTTCTTCGCACATACGCCTCATACGCCATCTCCAGAATCAGGAAAATGGCAATAAACGAAAACCGGTTGGGAATGCCGCTCTGCTCATGAAATCCATGCCAGAGAAAATTCAGCGGTCTGACATTGCAGCTGACAATCAAAACCGCAAGCAGGATCAGTTTCTGGATTTTTTCTCTTGTCCGCACCCGGCCGCAGCAGACGTAGACAAACATCAAAAGCAGCACAAACTCACCTGTGTACAGATTGGCCCGCTCACGGTCAAATGAGATTCCGACAGGAACACAAAACGATCCCATCGTCGCAAAGACATTTCCAAAACTCCCGTACAGCTCCATCTCCGGGAGGACTTCCCGGGAGATGGCCGTGCTTGTCAGCCCGAGAAACGAGGGGAGCAAAATGACCGCGCTCATGCCAACCCCGAGAAGCGAATATACGCCGATCCGAATCAGACTTGCAAAAAACGATTTCCAGTCCGGAAACGGGCGGGTCCAAAAAGAGAGAAAAATATAAATGCAGATGAGATATCCGATGAAATAATTCAGCACAATGACCGCCGCCAAAAGAATGCAGTAGGCATATGGCTTCTTTTTTTCCACCAGGTCATCCGACGCCGCCATGAGAAGCGGGAACAGCACAATGCTGTCCAGCCACATCACATTCCAGCAATATCCGAGGAAGAAGCCGCTGAAGGCAAAGAGAAGGCCAAACAGCGAGATGGCCCACCCGCTCTGCTCCGGAAATTTGCGCTGCAAATACCAGGAAAATGTCCCTCCGCACAGCGCCACCTTGAACAAAATTAACAGGTTCACGACATAGACGATGGCGCGTTTCGGAAATAAAAGAATCAAAAGATTGAGCGGACTTGCCAGATAGTAAGCAAATACATTCCAAAAGTCAAACCCCATACTTCCGTTCCAGGAGTAAAACAGGCTTCCTCCCTCTTTCCATTTGTCATAGTAGACGGAGAAAAACGGAATGTATTGTTCAAAGCAGTCGCTTGCCGTCACGCCGATCCTCCCGACGGCAAAGGCGATTCCCACAATCCCGCACTCCAAAAGAAACGGGAGGAAAAATCCCCAGAGCACCCACTTGCTGCACGATTTCGCCCAAACCGCCCCGCGCTTTCTTTTTTCACTGCTTCTCATCACGACTGTTCCTGCCTCTTCAAGCACTGTTCCGCATCTTCCAGGGAATCATATCCGTAGAGCAGAGCCGTCTGTTCCATAATATGTTTGGCCAGATTTTGTCCCGTCTGACAAAGCTGCACAATCATCCGTCCGTACGCATACATCGTGCGCTCCGAATACGTGCACAGCTCTCCCCGAAGGTACGTCTCATAGGACGTCTCCCCTTCGCTCTCCTCCGCACTGTGAATCACTCTGGCGTTGGCACTCATATAAGGGTATTCTTCGGAGAACGCTTCCATCCATTCCACCTGGATGGCAATGACCTGCTCCATCAGCGCCTTCCTCTGCTCCGAAAAAACAGGAAGATACGCCTTTAGCGATTCATAGCGCTCCGGAGCGGTCTGTCTCATCATATGCGCATATTTTTCTGCGATCAGGTTTCTCCCCTGAGAGGCTGCCTCCGTCAAATCCTCCAGATAGTCCGCAAGGAGCGCGTCCGGCCACGTAAAATACTGGCTCTTTCTCATAATCTGAAAGGTCACCCAGTCATCCTGGCAGGATGCTCTCCCACCCTCATTGATGACCTTGTCAAACGCCTCCCACTCCATTCTCACAATTTTCTCGATCTGTTCTTCTCTGTTCATATCAATTTGGCAAAAATCCCTGATTTTTTTGGTACAGGAAAACTGCCTTCCTCCTTTCTTATCACATGATGGTGCCGCGGATATCACAGATGTTTGCCCGAACCGTCTTCCGCCCGCTGCACGACCTGCGCAGCGTAATGTTCCAGGTAGTAATCCGCCCCATTTTTGCTTTCAATCAGCCCCTGCCTGTGCAGCTCATCCAAAAGCAGCGCACAGATCATTTCGATCGTCAGCACAACCGGATCTCTGCTGTTGACAGATCCCGCGCTCGGAAGCGCCTCTTCCTTCCAGGCCTCTTTCTGGGGCGGAAAATCGGCGATGGCATTGAGCAGATCCATAATCCCCGCCAGCACAGGAAGCGAATCCATTCCTTTGTGCATCCACTTGTAGTAGGGGGCATAGCGGCGATTCAAAAGATACACAAGCGACATGGTGTGCTTCATAAATTCTGCCAGCGCAATTTGTGCCGTCACGCAGTCACCTCTCTGCATCATGCGTCCGTAGTTGTACTGTCCTGACTGGGAAATCTGAATCATCTCCACTGCAATCTTCTTTCGCTGCAGCGGCTCCGGGTAGTAGGAGAGCAAATGCACCCTCGCTTTTGTAAAAATTCCTTCCTCATCCCGGAACACTTCTCCGTTTGTCGCCGCGGCGAGCGCGTATTCTTCCAGCGCCATCCACTGCGCCTCTGTCTGCGGCATCGTCTTCGTCCCTAGAATCCGCTCAAAAAAGTCCGAAATGATGCAGACCCCCACTCTTCCTTTTCCCTGGGCGGTCGTCACGCGCCGGATGCCCTCGTATTGCTCCGGGAGGCGCTCATACGCGCGTTGAAGCTCCGGGCCAATGGCATCCCACGTTTCCTGTGTCACCCAGAGACAAAACCCGGGGCCAAAGTCATGGTCTCTTGATATTTCATCGTCAAATCCAAAGCATTCCGATCCTTCGCCCGCAAGTCCCACCGCAATGCGGGACTCGTACTCCGGGAAGAGTGCGTGAATCATCGGCGCGCCAAACGTCTCATAAAAGTCCCGGCACAGCTCCATTCCGCTCTTCTTTCCGGTGCGGGCTTGCGCCATACCGTCGGCATGTTTTCTCTCCTCCTGCGGACGTTTGCGAATGCACGCCGCAATCTCTGCTTCCTGCTGCGGCGTCCCGTCTTCTTTGTCGCGAAACGCCGCAAGCGCATCCGCAAGATTTTCCTCCATCACCCGGTATCCTTCTGTCCTGCCAACGTTTTCCTCGATTTCCCGCATCGCATCGGCATAGCAGCAAGCGGCTTTGCGGTACTGTCCCATCCGGTAGTACGCCTCCCCCATTGTGCCAAGGCAGGCGCTGTAGTGATAATCTCTCGGGTCATCCTTCTCAAAGATGGCACAGGCCCGGGAAAGAAACTCCATCGCCTCCGCAAGATTTCCCTCCCCGAGGAGGCAGCGCGCCAGATTGGTGCAGCTTACCGCCTGCTCTATGGGGGCATCGTATTTTTGAATAATTTCCAATGCCTCCCGCAGCGACGCAATCGCCGCGCGGTAATCGCCCATCGCTTCATAGAGCAGGCTGAGATTGTTGTAGAGGCTGGCAAACCGGATATCGTCCGGCTCCAGCCTGCGCCGGTAAATGTCCAGTGCCTGGCGGTATGTCTGCTCCGACTGTGTCAGCAGTCCGCAGGCGCGATATCCCGTGGCGACATTGAGGAGCGTCGTGGCAAACGCCTCAGACTGTTCCAGTCCAAGCTGCACCATCCGCTCTTTGACACGTTCACAGCACGCAAGACATTTCTCATACTGACTGACATCCCGGTAAAATCCGATCATCTCATTCCAGAGGGTAATCTGGCTCTCCACATCGCCTTCCCGCTCGGCCTGCTCCATGCATCCGGTCAGAAATGGCTCTACCTGCTCGATTTTTCTGGCTGCAAATAGCGCATCCAGTTCGCTCAGCATTTGATTTGTGTCCATCCCAATCTCCTTTCTCTCGTGACGGTCGTTCCCTTCTCTTTTCCCTATTGTACCGCATTTCCCGTTTGATTTCCATCTTCAATTTCATTTTTCCGATACGAACCGCATTATGCCGAATGGGGTCCGCATTCGGTGAATAACTTGCCTGCTCTTCCGAAAAAACGGTTGCATCCTCTGTCGTTCTCTATTATACTTTTCGGTGAAATACTGTTTTTTTTGCAAATGGAAAGGAGAACGCACGATGTTGGATGAATTGATGAGACGAATGATTGCCTACAATCAGGGAGACCCGAGGCGAATCCAGCACTTCATCAAAGTACACGCTCTGGCCGGATTGATCGGGCGCATGGAGCAGACAGACGCACAGACACAATTTCTCTTGGAGACCGCCGCCCTCGTGCATGATATCGGAATCCGCCCCGCAGAGCAAAAATATGGCTCCTGCTCGGGGAAGCTGCAGGAGCTGGAAGGGCCTCCAGAGGCCGAGAAGCTGCTCTCTGATCTCGGATTTCCAAAAGACGTCATCGATCGGGTCTGCTATCTTGTCGGTCATCACCACACCTACACCGACATCGATGGAATCGATTACCAGATTCTCGTGGAGGCCGATTTTCTCGTCAATCTGGAAGAAGAAAAGAGCAGCCCCAAAGCGATTGCAACTGCTTACCAGAGAATTTTCCGCACAGAAAGCGGAAAGCTGCTCTGCAAAATGATGTTTTGCAAAGCAGCTCCCTCTGACTTCGATTTACCGCGATGAACCGATCGCCCTCGATTCATGACAGGTCATATAAAGAATTTGATATTCCTTTGCAAATTCCTGCAAAAGCTGTCTCCCCATCCGGATTCCGTCCTCGTCCTGGTTGGCAAACGGATCGTCCAGAATGAGAAATGGCTTTTCCTGCGGGAAAAGCGATTCTGCCAGCGCCAGCCGGACCCCCAAATTCATGCGGTCCTGGCAGCCGACGCTGTAGTAGGCCAGCTCTTTTCCGGCTCCGGATTCCTGCACGCGGATCCGCAGCTGGATGTCGAGCGAGGCGGCTTCTGCCTGTTCCATTCCCAGATGACCCAGATACCGCCGAAAGCTCTCATTGACGCGAACCTGATATCCTGCCGCCATCCGCGTTCGCGCTTCCTCCAGATATGTTCCTGTCAGCTGCAAAATCCGCAGCGCTTCTTTCCCCCGTTCCAGCTCTTCCTGCTTTCTTCGGATGGAGGCGGCAAGGTCTTCCTGCTCCCTTCGCCGCAGCATGTTTTGCGCCTCCGCCTGCGCTTCCCGCTTCTCCTGTTCTTTTCGCAGAAACTGAAGCCGGTATTTTTTTTCATTCAGCGAGAGAATCGCATCCATACACGCTTCCGGTTGGAAGTCCGGCACATAGGGGGCAAAAAAGCGGCGCATCGCTTCCTCCAGCTGATGCTGACGTTGCTGCAGTTTCTCCCGCTCTTTTTCCATTTGTCTCGTTTTTTGTTCCTGTCTCCCGCCATCATGCCCGCCAGAGCGAAGGGTGCGAATCAGGCCAAACAGCATGAGGAGGACTCCCGCCAAAAAAACGGCAATGCCCGCCGCAGTCTGTACGAGCGCTGCCACAGCGCCGGCCAGTGCGACTGCCCCTCCGGCAATCTGCATCTTCGTGGCTGCGTCCAGCGTTTTCTTGCTTCGGCTTTCCGCCTCCCGGTGAAGCTGTTCCTCCAGGTTTTGAATGGTAACGGAAGTCTCTTTCCAGGCTTCATATTGATGCCTGACCGTTTCCATTTCCTTTGCATCCGGCTCTCCGTTCTCAAAGCATCGTTCCAGTTCCCTTTGCTCTCTCTGCGCCGCCTCATCCTCCTCCGAGCGCGATGTCTCCCTCGAAAGTTTCTCCAGTTTTACCCGCTCTGTCCACAATTCCTGCTCCAGCTGTGCCAGTTTTCCACGGTTTCCTGTCTTTTGATACAGGCGAATCTGATCCGCAAGAATTTTCCTGGCCTCCTCAAAGCGGTCATTTTCCCCAAAGTTTGCCAAAAAGGCAGACGATCCTTGCGGAGCGCTTCCGTTTCCGGTCAGCCTTGCCGACAGACTGTCGTTCATGGAACTCTCCATCTGCTTTTGAAGGCTGTATAAGCTCGCGGAAAACGCCTCTCCATCCATCCCCAGCAGTTCCTCCCCGATGGATGCGGGGTCTTTTGAGATCACAAGTCCGGTCTGGTTGTCGTACAGGCAGACCGTATCTTCTTTGGCCCTCGCCCCAAAAAAGCGTTCCACCCGATACTCCTTCCCGCCGGACTGGAAGACAAGGTTTCCTCCGTAGGCGCCTCCCTGCCACGGCAGATACCGCTTCCGCTCATTTTCCGCAATCTTTCGCCTTGCATGGCCATCCATTCCATACAGCATTGCCTTCAAGAACGCGGCAAACGTCGTCTTTCCCCAGCCGTTCTTCTCCAGTATGCAGTTCATTCCATCCTCAAAGCGATAGTCCAGGCCGTGAAGTTTCCCAAAATTTTCTACATGGCATTGAATCAGTCTCATTCGAACTCCTCCCCGGACAGCGCCCGTATTCCGCACAGAATGACCTTTTCCTTGTCTTCCTCCGACAGGTCGGACTGCAGTACAAGCCGGACAAATTCGCCCCGTATGGAGTTTTCCTGAAAGAAGCGGTTTCGCTCCAGGATGGGATGTGTCTGTGTGCGGACTTCCAGATAGTAAAACCCAATGCCAAACATTTTCTGAATCGAACGGTCATTGGGCTCTAAGTCCGGGTCCACACGCCCCTCCAGAACAAGCCGAACCAGATCAGAGGAAGGAATGCGCAGAAGCGCCTGGCGAATCGCCTGCTCGATCTCATCCATTGTGCGGCATCCCGTAAGATCGACAGAAATCTGGCGAAACTGGCGTCTGGAACTGACGACAAACTGGCTCAGCACCCCGGATTCTTCGACACTGAGCACGACAAATCCTTTGGGACCGCACTCGTCAAATCCCCGTCCCTCCAGACATCCGCTGTAGCACCAGCTCCCCCTCGCATCCAGCAGCTCCTTTCGGTATCCGTGGATGTGTCCAAGTGCCAGATAGTCGATATTTTTTCCGGCCAGCATTCCAAGGGGAATCCGCTCGTCCCCCGCACTGCTCCCGGGAACGACCTGGCCATGAAGCATCACAATGTTGATGTTTTCCGGCTTTAGCTGCAATGTGTCACACAGATTCCGGATCTGCTCTTGTGCGCCTTCCCCCGGCAGAATTTCAGCCCCCGTAATCTGCGTCTCCCCATACGCATACGTTGTCCAGTCTGTTCCAAATTGTTTCAGGTTGGCGGGAATCGATTCCAGCCCGCTCAAAAAGCGGTCCGTATCGTGGTTTCCCCGCAGATAGAGGAAGTCGATTTGCGGATGCGCGCGGATGATGTGCTCGACCTGTCTTGCCGTACTCCGCAAAATCCAGTCTGTGTCAAACACATCTCCCGCCAGGAGGATGGCAGAGACGCCCTGTTTCTGCCCATAGTCCACCATCTCCGCAAAGGCTTCCAGTATTTCCTGCCGACGCTCCTTTGCCTGTTCTCCCGTAAGATAAGAATCCATTTTGGAATCCAGGTGAATGTCCGCGCAATGAATCAGTTTCATAACGATCGCCTTTCTTTCCCAAATTTTTCTGTGTCTGCGGGTATCCCCTCAGATCGATCCGATCCCCGCGCTGCTTTGCTCCCTCACGCAAGAATCACTTCGCAGATGCACTGCATCAGCGCTTCGTCCACATCCATCGCCTGCAAGTTTCCAAGAATTCTCCACAGGTCCTTTCCTTCTCCGACAATCCGCGCGATCTCCTCTTTCCAGGCAAACGGAATTTCCGCCTCATCGAGCAGCGCAAAAATCCGTCTGCACACATCGTTTCCGCGCGTTTCCACTTCCGGTCCGAGCAAAACGCGAATGCAGCTGTCAGAAGGGCATTCGGGGAGGGAGACAGTCAGCCACTGCGGCATTTCGTCGTAGACAGCGTCCAGCACCTCCAGCGGATGTCCGTCCGCAAATGCCCGGACTTCCCCCTTTGTCACACCCGAAATTTCCAGCTTCCACTGTCTGCGCGCAGGAATCCGCGCCCGGTTTCCCTCGGGAGCATGGATCACAATCTCTTTTTTCTCCCAGCACAGTTCGATCGTTGTCCTCACACAGTCGCCCTCTTCATAGGCAGTCGTCTCATTGTCGTCTTCATACAGCACAAAGCTTCCGTCTGCGCCTCCGTAGATCCGCGCTGTCATCCGAACCGGATTTTGCGACGCCGCAAGTGCAGAGATTTCGCTCGTCATCGGAACGATCGCTCCGTCCCGCGCCAAAACCGGGATGGACTGGAGATCACGGTACATCCAGAGGAATCGCCCGCCCCGGTAATGCATTCCCGTGAAGAAGTCGTTCCAGTTTCCTTCTGGAATCCAGACTTTTACTTTTGCCCGGTTCACTCCCGCGATCTGTGCAGATACAATCGGGGCAACGATCAGCTGTGAGCCAAATTCATATTGGTTCGGCACAGCATACGCGCTCTCCTCATTCGGGTACCGATAATACATCGGGCAGACAAGCGGAATCCCATCCCGAAAGAATCGTTCGTTCATCGTATACAAGTACGGAATCAGGGCATGGCGAAGGCGCAGAAAGCGGCCCATCACCTGGCGCACTTCCGGTCGAAAGCGCCACACTTCCTTTCCGTTGAACTCGTTTTTCGTGCTGTGAAGGCGGTTGATCGGGGAGAATACGCCAAATTGATACCATCTGGCCTCCATCTCATCATTTTTGCCCCCGCCCATATGGCCTCCGATGTCATGGCTCCACCAGCCGTATCCGATGTTCGAGGCGGTGGCGGTAAAGTACGGCTGGAAGGCCAGCGACTCCCAGGAGATGACCGTGTCTCCCGAAAATCCAACTGGATAGCGGTGTGAGCCGGGACCGGCATAGCGGGACAAAATCAGCGCGCGCCTGCCGTCTCTTGTTCCGTCCAGATAATAGTAATGGTTGAGCATCCACAGCGGATCCAGTCCCTCTACCTTCGTCTCCGTTCCCTGCTGCCAGTCAATCCACCAGAAATCCACGCCGTTCTCCTCGTGGGGGTGGCTGACGCAGGTAAAATAGGAGGAGAGAAACGACTCGCTTGCGATGTCAAATTCGACTGGTTTCTCGCTCTCTGGATCGATCCCCATCGCCTTCGCCATCTGCGGATACACTTCCTCATGCGCGCGGATTCCATCCGCCGGATGGACATTCAGCGTTGTCCTCATCCCCCGCCCGTGAAGCTCCTCCAAAAATGCCTTCGGGTCCGGAAACAGCTCCCGGTTCCACGTATATCCCGTCCATCCGTTTCCATATTTCGGGTCAATGTGGACCAGATGCCAGTCCATGTCCATGACTGCCACCGAGAGCGGAATCTGTTCCCGCTCAAATCGGTCCATCAGCTCCAGATAGCTGTCCCGACTGTAATCATAATATCGGCTCCACCAGTTTCCGAGCGCATATCGGGGAAGCATCGGCGGTTTGCCGCACAGATGGAAAAAGTCTTTCAGACATTGCACATAGCAATGTCCGTATCCAAAAAAATACAGATCGTTTCGGGGGCCGCTCTGCGGCACAATCCATCCGTCTTCTCCGAGAAGAAGCGATTTCCCGTCGTCCAAAACCGCCATCCCGTCTCTCGCCATCACTCCCGCTTCCAGCCGGCACGCACCGTTCACCCCGTCCAGTGTTCTGGCTGTTCCGCCCAGGTTCCATCCTGTCTGCCCATAGCGCCATAGATTTCCGCTTGTCGCCCGCTCTCCTCTCAGCTGAATGAGCAGCCCATTGGCAGAAAACGGTTTTCGGTCATAGCGGATCGAAAGCCTCTTTGTCGTAATTTCCAGCCACTCCTCCCCCTCGTTCGTCTCAAACGCCACCGGGGGAAAATCGCGGTTTACCACCGTCTGCGTCGCCCGGTCCTCAAACTTCCCATCCTTCTCATATTCGAGGCGAACGAGGCAGTCCGTCAAAACGGTAATCCGGTACGTCTCTCCCTGTACAACATTTTCCCTTCGGCACATCGGATTTCCTGCAAGCGAAATCCACTTCATTTCTCCATCTCCTTTCCAAAATAGTTTTTTTAATTTTGCGCATATTTTCGGGAACCGCATCCCCGAAAACCGGCCCGCTCAAGCTGTCCAAAGCCGGTCACGCCTTCCTTTCTCCCATCGATTTCCGGATTTTCATATACCGAAAACCATTGTTCCATCTGCTTTCTCAGCTGCTCGCTCTTAAATTCCCACGCGTTCAGCCCGTAGAGATTATGTTCTTCCCCGGGATCCGCGCAAAGGTCGTACAGCTCTGCTTCTCCCTGCGGGTAGCGATGAATGTACTTCCATTCTTTTGTGCGGATCATCCGCGCAGACCCGTACTCATCGAACGTCACAACCGCGTTCTCCCCTCTGTCCGATTTCCGGCCCAAAACAATTCCGGCAAAGCTTTTCCCCGGGAGCGGACGGCTCTGCGGGAAGGAAAGTCCCGCCAGCTCCAGAATTGTCGGGAACACGTCGTATGCACTCACAAGTTCCTCGGAGACATGTCCCGCCGGGATGTGATCTTTCCAGGAAATCAAAAAAGGAACTTTCACGGCCGTGTCAAACAGATTGAAGGGAATGGTTCCATTCCCCTTGCCCCAAATGCCGTGATGTCCCATGCTCATACCGTTATCCGAAGTAAAGATCAGAATCGTATCCTCTGTAAGAGACAGCTGTTCCACCCGGTCTAAAATTCTCCCGATCTGTTCGTCCATCGCACTGATCGCCGCAAAATATCCGATCAGGTTGTTTCTTCGCATTGGCGTCCCATAGACCGGCCCCGCCGTTGTCCCCGGATGGTCCGGGACATCCGGAATGCTCTCAAAGGCACAGTTCTTGTAATACTCGATCCATTTTTTCGGGTGCTGATCCGCCTCCCAGGGAGAGTGCGGCGCCGTATAATGAACCGCCAAATAAAACGGCTCTCCCTTTTGCTCCTGCAAATATTCCAGCGCCTTATCTGTGATCTGCTCCGTCACATATTTTCCATGCTCCACAGTGATATTTCCATTTTCCACCATGTCTGCGTGATAATAAAAACAGCCTCCCTTGCCAATGGTATACCATCGGGAAAAACCATGCTGGCTGCGGACGCTGTCTCCCAAGTGCCATTTCCCGGACAGGGCGCACGAATACCCGTTTTGCGCCAATATGTCCGTGTAAGTCGTCTGACCTTCCAGATAGGGGATGGGCACTCTCTCATCCCGGTATCCTCCGGCATACGGATTTTCCGCCCCCTGGCTGGCAAACCGGTTCGCGTCTACGTTACCGCTTCGAATCCAGTCGTGTACGCCATGGGCGGAGGGAATGGTTCCCGTCATCAGGGAAGCCCTCGCCGGGGAGCAGACCGGAGAAGTACAGAAAAAGTTCTCCAGTCGCGTCCCGGACGCTGCGATTCTGTCCAGATTGGGCGTGTACAGCTCCGGCGTTCCTGCGCAGTGCATCGCCCATGCCCCCTGGTCATCGGATAAAATAAAAATGATGTTCGGCCGACGCTTCATGTGTTGTCCTCCGCAATTTCTTTGTCGGTTCTCTCCGATTGCCCTGGCCGGTCATCCCTTTCCATCCCGTCTGCGGCAGGAATCTCTCACAATCAGCTCCGGCGCAATGATCCGGGGAATCTTGCTCTCCTCATCCGGCACTCCGTTCATTTTTTCCAGAAGCAGCTGCGCTGCCATCCGTCCCAGCTGCTCCTTTGGATGCGCGATGGTCGTCAACGGAATCGGTCCATTTTGTGCAATCAGCGAGTTGTCGTACCCTGTGATAGAAATGTCTTCCGGCACCTTCTTTCCTCTCTCGGAAAGCGCCTGCATCACTTCCAGTGCTACCTGATCATTATAGCAGACAATGGCGTCCATGGGAACCCCGGTATCCAAAAAATGTTTGACCATCAGACACGGTTTTGTCCGCCGGTCCTCCGTGTGATACAAGACAACGCGCTCCGGGTCGTATGGGATCCCGAATTCGTTGAATGCTTTGATGTATCCTTTGTGGCGGTGATCCCCCTGCATATCGTCGATTTTAAAAATGCCGACGATATTTCGATGTCCCAGCTCCAGCAGATACTTTGTAATCAGATATCCGCCCTGGACATCATCCATCGTGATCGAAGGCTTGCTGCTCAGCTGCGGATATGTTCCCTGAATGAACACATAAGGAATGTCTTTCAGATCCAGCTCCTCATACTGGTGAATGTGCCGACAAAAAATTTCACTTTTGCTCGGCTCAATGATCAGCCCCTCCACATCCTTTGTCATAATGTCTTCCAGCGCCTTCTCCTCATTTTTTCGGCTGTTGTATGTATTTTTCAAAATGATGCTGTACCCTTTTTCTGTCATCACATCATCGATTCCCTGAATTAGTCTCGGGAAAATATAATCATTGATGTACGTAGTAATAACGGCAATGTTGCGGGAGCCTCCGCTTCGGGTTCTCTTGATGCAGAAAGTCCCCCTTCCATGCTGTGCTGCAATCAGCCCTTCCTCTTCCAAAATGGACAGCGCTTTCCGAACCGTATGGCGGCTGACACCAAACTGCTGTGACAGCACATTTTCTGACGGAATCTTGTCCCCTGGTCGGATCATTCCATTGGCAATATCCTTTTTCAATGCTTCCATCAAGTTAAAATACTTTGCTTTTCCATTTCTCTCTGCCATAACGAAACCATCTCCTCATTCCTGTCCTGACGGTTCCCTGTCAATCGGAACCTTTCAGCTTTTGTGATATCGTGATTTTAAGATCCCACTCTTATTTTATCACCTCCCGCGGGAAAACTCAACACAAATTCACGTACAAGTTCCTTCTTTTTGGGGTTTATCTGAACATCTTCGCCAACATGTCCCTGATTTGATGACAAGTTCACCGATTCTGCCTGACAATCAAAACGGGGATCGGCGGGTTGTTTTCCCGGTTCCAAAAGTCGCAGCGAATCACAAGATAGTTCTTTTTGTCCAGACTCGACAAGAACGGCAGCAGCGCCCTCTCCTCCTCAAATCCCGTGTCCCCTCCGCGGTAAATGCAAAGCCCCATCACACCTCCCTTTTTCAGCAGCGCAAGCCCCATCCTGACTGCTTCTACGCTCGTATCCGCCCTGGTGCAGATGCGGTGATCTCCTCCCGGAAGATATCCAAGGTTGAACAGAATCGCGTCAATCGTTTCCTCCTTTGCATACCGGTCCATAAAAACGTGACTGTCCAGGATAAGGCGAACTCTGTCGGAAAGTCCCTCCCGCTCTAACCTGGCCGCCGTTTGGCAAAGTGCCTCCTCCTGAATGTCCATGGCTATCACGCTCCCGCTCTCTCCGACTGCTCGGGCCAGATACACCGTATCGCGCCCGGAGCCAGCAGTCGCGTCGATGCATCGCCCTCCCTCCGGTATAAGGCCGCGCAGCATATGATGCATCCATTGTGTCACAGTAAATCCTATCATAGTTCCCCTCCATTCTATTTTTGTCTGAACTGCTTTTTTCTCTGCCGCAATTTTGAAATCCAATGCCTTCCCCTTGCATCCGCCTTCCTCCTGTGCTATGATGGTCAACAACAGGGCTTCCGCCCGGCGTTTCCCACCGATCGGGTCTGCACTCCCATCGGCATTCCCGATTGCAGCCTTCGTCTCATCCGCTGAGGCGAAGGGTCCATCCAGGAGGTTTTCCATGAATGTGATTGAATATGAAACTTACCGGGAAAAAAAAGACCATGGAGATTTTCTTTTCCCTTTTAATATATATCCCTGCTGTATTCCCGGAGATTTTCCCACCGTTCCCCTTCACTGGCACGATGAGATAGAGCTGATCTATGTCAAAAAAGGCGGCGGAAGCGTGACCATTGACCTTGTCTCCCATACGGTAAAATCCGGGGATATTGTTCTTGTTCTCCCCGGCCATCTTCACTCCATCCACACCCCAAGGAATGGTTCTATGGATTATGAAAATATCATCTTCCAGCTTGATCTTCTCTCCTCTCCCGGAGCAGATGTCTGCACAACGCAGTTTTTCGGTCCGTTGGCAAACGGACAGATTTCTATTCCGTCTCTGATTGTGCCCAAAGACCCGCTCTATCCGTTCATCGCCTCCTGCCTGAATGAGCTGGACCGCATCTGCCACGACCCGGTTCCCTCCTATCCGCTCGGGGTGAAAAGCATTTTGTTTCAAGTTTTCTTTCTGCTCTTTTCCCAGAAAGACGTCATCTCCTCCGTGCGGGAGCCCCGCAAATCAATGGAGCACATCAAGGCGACGATCAAATACATCGAACTTCACTATGCAGAGCGGATTACCATCGAGCAGATGGCTGACGTCCTTCATCTGAGCGCGTCCCATTTTATGCGCTTTTTTAAGGCTACGATGGGCGTTCCTTTTATCCGCTATCTCAACGACTATCGATTGGCGATGGCCTCCCGGCAGCTGACGACCTCAAACGATTCCATTCTCTCCATCGCCTCCCGCTGCGGTTTTGAGAATTTATCGCTCTTTAACCGCCTGTTCAAAAAAGAGTATGGGATGACGCCGCGGGAGTACCGAAAACAATATCAAAAGTAATGTCCGCTTGTACGAAATAAGCCGTCTGGAAGAATTCTTCCAGACGGCTTATTTCTATCCTTTAATGCTGCACATTCTTTTCCTGCATTATAGACTTTTCACTGCGTTTACTACATTTTCTACGGTAAATCCAAAGTACGGGAAGAGCTTAGAGTATGGAGCGCTCGCGCCAAAGCCAGTCATCGCGATGGTCTTGCCGTCCAGTCCAACGTACTTGCCCCATCCAAAATCACTTAACGCCTCTACGGCAACTCTCTTGCGAACTTCTTTTGGAAGCACGTGCTCTTTGTACTCTGCCGACTGTTCCTCGAAAAGATCCATACACGGCATCGATACAACTCTGACATCAATTCCGTCCTCTGCCAGAGCAGCCTTTGCCTCCACTGCCAGGGAAACTTCCGATCCGGATGCGAGAATAATTGCGTCCGGAACTTCCTTGGCGGAATCCTGGAGGATGTATCCGCCCTTCAGCGCCTCGCGGGAAGATCCCGGAAGCTGCGGAAGATTCTGTCTTGTCAGTGCAAGCGCGGTCGGTGTCCGTTTGGATGTGATTGCGCTGTACCATGCCGCTGCGGTCTCTGTCGCGTCACACGGACGGAACAGATGGAAGTTTGGCAGTGCGCGGAACATTGCCAGATGCTCAATCGGCTCGTGGGTCGGTCCGTCTTCCCCGACACCGATGCTGTCATGGGTGAATACGAATGTCAGCGGTACGCCCATCAATGCGGACAGACGCGCCATCGGCTTGCAGTAATCACTGAATACAAAGAACGTGGAGACAAATGCCTTCAGACCGCCGTGAAGCATCAGACCGTTTCCAATTGCCGTCATGGCAAATTCTCTTACGCCGAAGTGCAGGTTTCTTCCCGCATAGTTGTCTTTGGAGAAGTCGCCCGCGCCGCTCATATATGTCTTCGTGGACGGTGCAAGATCGGCAGCACCGCCAATCATGTTCGGAACGATTCCTTTCAGCTTGTTGATCTGCTTTCCGGAGAGATTTCTCGTTGCCTCTGCCTTGTTGTCGAATGCCCAATACGCCTCGTCTGCGAGCAGTTTCTCTGCCAGCTCGTCCGAATCGGCATGATATTCCTCCCAGAGTTTTTTCATCTCCGGATATTTCTCACAGTACTCCGCAAAGAGTGCGTTCCATGCCTCCTCCGGTTTTGCAAGCCCCTCTGTGATTGCCGCATAATTTGCGTAGACTTCTTCCGGTACAAAAAACGGCTCCAGAGACGGCCAGCCGAGATTCTCTTTCAGCGCCTTTACATTCTCCTCGCCGAGCGGTTCGCCGTGAGCCGATGCGGTTCCCTGCTTTGCAGGACATCCGTATCCGATCAATGTCTTCACTGTGATAAAGGATGGACGGCTCTTGTCAGCCTTTGCAGCCTCAATTGCAGCCCCGATCTCCTCCAGATTGTTGCCATCTTCCACGGTAATGGTCTGGAATCCGAACGCCTCCATTCTCTTCTGCACATTCTCCGTGAAGGCAATGTCGGTCGATCCTTCGATTGAGATCCGGTTGGAGTCATAGAAGACGATCAGCTTGCTCAGTCCAAGTGTTCCTGCAAGCGAGAACGCTTCTGAAGAAATTCCCTCCATCATACATCCATCTCCGCCCAATACATATGTATAATGGTCTACAACCGGGTATCCTTCCTTGTTAAAGACAGCTGCCAGGTGTGCCTCCGCCATTGCCATTCCGACTGCCATACCCATACCAGCTCCCAGAGGACCAGTCGTCGCCTCCACGCCAACGGTATGACGGTACTCCGGATGGCCCGGGGTCAGGGATCCCATCTGACGAAATTGCTTCAAATCTTCAATCGACAGGTTTCCATATCCGAACAGATGGAACAGCGAATACAACAGTGTGGATCCGTGTCCGCCGGATAAAATAAAGCGATCCCGGTTGTGCCACTGAGGATTTTTCGGATTGTGATGCATATGCTTTGCCCACAGTTCATAGGCAACAGCTGCACAGCCGAGCGGCAGGCCCGGATGTCCGGATTTTGCCTTCTGAATCGAATCAGCAGCCAGCACACGAATCGCGTTTACAGATAACGTGTCAATGTTACTCATTGGAATACCTCCTTACAAATAATCGCTAATTTCATTCTAGCAAAGGGCTGTCTAATATTCAAGTTGTTTTTTTTTGTTTTTGACACTTTGCACAAATTTTTCTTCTATTTTACCGTTTTGCGCCGCCATTTGCGCAGAAACTGCCGTCTGCTCTCCCGTTCTATTGAAGGCGGATTCTCTGAATTTCATCCCCGGTCACAAGGTAAAATTCTCTGGAGGCACTTCCAGATACCATTTGAGATATTCCATTCAGGAATGTGTTTTCATACTTGATCTTTCCGCTTTTCGTATAAATCACGCATTCTGTGGCGTTATACAGCACGAGGTATGTCCCATTGTACAAAATGTTTTGATAGCTGAAATCGATTTGTTTTTGAAAGAGAATCGTCCCCTCGCGGTCGTACATCGTCAAAATCTTTCCGCCTTCTTTTTCCGCTCCTTCCGCGTAAGACGACTCCTCCTCCCACACAAGTCCGATGCAGCCGTTGTCCTGGAACATGCTCACAATTTGATGCTCCAGTGCAATGGTCTTCGTCAGGGAAGGCTTCCGTCCGTTTCCGCTCAAATCGATCTCATAAAATGTCAGCATATTGTCGCCGACTGCCACCGCATGGCCATTGTCCGCAAACAGCACCGAGGGAATGATTGTATCGCTTTCTGCATATTGTGCGAACGTCCCCGCCACATTTTCCTTTGTCTCATTGCTAAAATCGTAGAAGACAACTTTGTTTTGCATCCCGCCGCCCTCTACATACAGATACGATACCATCAGCATTTTTCCATCGGGGGAAATCGCCGATGCCAGAGGATATCCCACACGCTCTAAAGTCGCCTTGATTTCGATGTCCAGCTTTTCCCCGGTCGCCTTGTAATAGGAGATGTAACTGATGTCGTCCTTTTCACAGACGAGCGTGAATGTCCCGGAATCCGACACCTGGCCCTGGCTGATGGCATACGAAGTTTGTCCGCTGCCCGTCATTCCGGTTGTCCTTGCACAAATCAAGAAAGAGTTTCTCTGGCGGTCAAAAATCAGCCCGTAGTCTTCCCGGATCACTGCCGTCGGCTGGCTCATCTCGTAGCTGACAGACCAGAGCGCCGTCCCGTTCTTTTCGAGGTAGGAGGCTCCATTCTTGCTGTACTGCAGCACACCGTCCCCCCAGGAGATGATCTCGCCTCCCTCGTTTTGGTCCATCTCCTTTTCCCATAAAATATAGTACTGGTGAAATGCCCGGTTCTGATCATAAATCCATCCTGCCGCCGCGCAGACTGCCAGAATCAAAACAATCCCGATTCTTAAAAATCGTCTGCGCATCCGATATCGGCGGAGTTTTTCCTTATATTCGCTCCGATTGCGTCCTCTCTGCTCTTCATTTTGAGATTCTGTCTTTATTTTCCTGTCACGTGTTTTATCCATTTTTTCCCCTGTCTTTCTCTTTACTCATTCTCAGCCCGCTCCCCAGCGAAATCGCGGGCACAGGCGGCGCCCTAGCGGGCACAGCAGAAAAACATTCCTGCTATCCCCTCCATCATAGCATACTCTCCCCGTTTTTGCACTATGTTTCCCTCTTTTCTTACGGAAGGCGAAGTTTCTGTCCGCTGTAAATCGCATTGGGGTTTTCAATGTCGTTGGCCTCGCAAATGGCATCCACCATATTCAGCGTCCCATAAAATGAGATGCTGATTCCTACAAGTGTATCTCCCGGTTTGACCTCATAATAATTTGTCATCGCCCCCGCCTGCACCGAATCGGAAGACGAGGAAGATTCCGGCACATGCTCTTCCCCCAAAGAGGCATTTTCCGCCGCACTGCTCTCCTCGGGATTTTCGCCCGGAGAATGGTCCGCCACGCTGCTGTTTTCTGAAGAAGAATGCAACGGATCCCGTTCTCCCGATAAATGGTCCTCCGAGTGATTTTGTGAAAGGGATCCGTCGAGCGTCCCCAAATGTTCTGTCTGCTGTTCGCTGTTTTCCCGGGAAGTTTCCCTCTCCCCTACATCGGCTCCGGCCTGCACCATGCCGTCCGAACCGCTCTCCGATGACAGCACGGACGTCTCCTGACGGTTTTGAACCCATGCATTGACGGCCAAAAAGAGAACCGCCGCCGCCATTCCGATGCTGACACCTCGCATCATCCGCCCGGAAGAATGCGCTTTGCCTTTTTTTTGTTCCATGATCGAGCGGAAGTTCTGGACGGCAGACTCCTCTGTGATATGTTCTGAGGGAGAGGACTGCCCAATTCCAATCATATATTCCTGCATCGCTCCGTTGCGCTCGTAATATATGTAGAATCCGTGCAGTTCTGTCAAGCCAGAATCCCGTCCGACCCAAAATCCGGTCTCCTCTCCCCGGCACAGGCACAAGATGCTTTCCTCTCTGGAAAATGCGCTCCGATGGACTTTTTCCAGGGAGAGCAGATCCAGCGGACGATCCTCCTTTCCGGCGAGAAACCACCCCTGCATGGCGGATTGCGGGAAATAGGTCCGAATGTCCTCATAAATCTGTTTCCATACCGATGCCGTAAATTGAATCTCTCCATTCTCTCCGCACAGCGCTTCCGCCAGAATGGCTCCATTGATGAAATAGCAGGTCTCTGTCCCCACCGTTTCCGTTCTTCCAAGCAGAATTCCCGCTTTCATCTGACTTCCCGCATATTCCTGCATTTTTTTCACAAATGTGCAGACGTAATCCTCCATGTAGACCCGGCACGCGCTCTCGGGCGTCCCTACCTGTCGAATGTTCTTCGGAAGCTGCCCGTTTTCCCTTTTTTCCTCCGGGACTGTTTTTTCAGACTGCGCCTGTGCCGTCTTTCCCATTTCCGGCTCGTTTTGATTGGATGATGATTTGCTCATTTTTCCCTCCTGTTTCCGCGATGCGTTTTACCGTCCCTATCGTAGCATATTCTTTGTGCAGAAACTGTCAAAAGCAGTCTGAGCCCCCATCAAAACCCATCGACAGATTCTTATTTTTCCTGCCCCTGCATATTTTGAAAAAAACGGGTAACACTCCGATTATGGATTCGATCACCCGGAGGTAATTATGATCTTTTCCCGTACACACTACTATAAAACAGACGACTCCTTTTCCCCCCTGGAATTTGCCTGTCAGCTGTCCTCTCTCCTCAGACAAAAAAAATCTCCTCTGCTCTTCCTCTGCATCGGAAGCGACCGCGTCACAGGAGACTGTCTTGGACCTCTGATCGGATACAAGCTGGAAGCGATGCACCTTCCCCATTGCCAGATCGTCGGAACACTGGACCATCCCGTCCATGCGGGAAACCTCGAGGAAGCCCTTGCCCTCATTCGCTCCTGCTACACCAGTCACACGGTTATCGCAGTGGATGCGGCCTTCGGCGCCCCCCGCCACGTAAATTGTATCTCCCTCTCCTCCAGCCCTCTGCGGCCAGGACTTGGGGTTCGCAAAAAACTTCCTCTGTCCGGAGATCTCTCCGTCACAGGAATTGTGAGCGCTGATACAAGCGTTCCCTACCTCACGCTGCAGCAAGTTCGCCTCTCCCGCATCATGCGCATGGCGGACTGTATCTGCGAGGGGGTGTTCCGCTGCGTGCATCTTCAGGAAGCCTCTTTACATTTGGCCAAACATGCAGTAAACTATACCCAAAAAGGGGATGACGATTATTATGAGAATTTGGGGGAAATTGTTTCATCACAACCGTATGATTCGGGATTTTGTTGTGACAAACGACGATCCAGCACAGAGCAGGACGCAAAAGATTGTTCAGGCACTGCAGGATGTGTGTTATGAATTTGACTTGAGTGTTCCAATTTGGCTGCAGTCCAATATTCAAGATGTGAAACGGCTGTCCAGAACCCGTTTTCGTCAAGAAAATTTTATCGATGGGATTGATTTTGATTTTTTGGATTTTCAGATCATAGAGGAGGACTCGTAGCTGCCTGTCCTCTTTTCAAAATCGGACCAGGAAAAAACTTTCCTGGTCCGATATCTGCAAGAAACTCCGGCCAGTCCGATCAGGACAGACGCGCCAGGAGGATCTCTCTTTCTTTTTCATATCCTGGTTTTCCAAGAAGTGCAAACATGTTTTTCTTATAACTTTCTACACCCGGCTGATTGAACGGATTCACGCCGAGAAGGTATCCGGAAAGGCCGCAGGCAAACTCATAGAAGTAGAACAGCTGACCCAGATAATATGCATTCTGCTCCGGAATCTTCACCATCAGATTCGGAACGTTTCCATCTGTGTGGGCCAAAATGGTTCCGTTCATCGCCGACTTGTTGACAAAATCAACGGTCTGTCCTGCCAGATAATTCAGCCCGTCCAAATCCACCGCTTCTTTTCCGATGGTCAGCGTCGCTCTCGACTTCTCCACGCTGAGCACCGTCTCAAACATAATGCGGGATCCGTCCTGAATGAACTGTCCCATCGAGTGGAGGTCTGTCGTCAAATCCACTCCTGCCGGGAAAAGTCCTCTCTGGTCTTTGCCTTCCGACTCGCCGTACAGCTGCTTCCACCACTCGGTTACATAGTGCAGGCTTGGCTCATAGTTGGCTGTGATCTCCACTGCCTTTCCTTTTCTGAGAAGAATGTTCCGCACTGCCGCATACAGCATCGCATCGTTCTCCTCAAACGGAGCGCCAAGCGCCAGCTCTCTTCCGCTTGCAGCTCCGGCCATCAGCGCGTCAATGTCTGCCCCAGTTGCGGCGATCGGGAGAAGTCCCACTGCCGTCAGGACAGAGAAGCGTCCTCCGACATCATCCGGCACAACAAAACTCTCATATCCTTCTTCCGTTGCCAGATTTTTCAGCGCGCCCTTTGCCTTGTCAGTCGTCGCATAGATTCTCTTGGCAGCGCCTTCCTTGCCATATTTTTCTTCCAGCATTGCCTTGAACACGCGGAATGCAATCGCAGGTTCTGTCGTCGTTCCGGACTTTGAGATGACGTTGACAGAGAAATCGCGGTCGCCAATGATTTCAACGAGATCCTTCAGGTAGGAAGAGCTGATGCTGTTTCCCGCATAGTAGATCTCCGGTGCCTTTCTCGTCTCCTTCGGCAGGTTGTTGTAGAAGCTGTGATTCAAGAACTCATTGGCAGCTCTTGCGCCGAGATAAGAGCCTCCAATTCCGATCACAACAAGCACTTCGGAGTCCTCGCGAATCTTGGCAGCCGCTTTCTTAATCCGGTCAAACTCCTCCTTGTCATAA
>CASGAH010000019.1 GCA_949299375.1 uncultured Eubacteriales bacterium
AGAAGATCCGGGCTTCCTATTATCTTCTGGGAGCGCTTCTTGGAAAATATAAGAGGGCGGAGGTTGCTCTTCCGGGAGGCTGCAACATCGGAAGCCGTCCCATCGACCAGCATCTGAAAGGATTCCGGGCGCTGGGAGCGGAAGTGGAGATCGAGCACGGCAAGATCATTGCTGATGCAGAGCGGCTGATCGGAAGCCACATTTATTTTGACGTGGTCAGCGTGGGGGCGACCATCAATGTAATGATGGCGGCGGCTATGGCAGAAGGAACTACGATCCTGGAGAACGTGGCCAAGGAGCCTCACGTGGTGGACGTGGCCAACTTCCTGAACAGCATGGGCGCCAATATCCGCGGCGCGGGAACCGACGTGATCAAGATCCGCGGGGTGAAGACTCTGCACCGTACCGAGTATTCGGTAATTCCGGATCAGATCGAGGCGGGAACGTTTATGGTGGCGGCTGCCGCCACGAGAGGGGATGTGACGGTTCGCAATGTCATCCCCAAACACCTGGAATCCATCTCCTCCAAACTTCGGGAGGTCGGATGTGAGGTGTCCGAATTTGACGATGCTGTGCGCGTTGTGTGCACCGGGCGTCTTGCCCCGACAAACATCAAGACACTGCCGTATCCCGGATTCCCGACGGATATGCAGCCTCAGATGACGGTGCTTCTGGCACTTTCGGGGGGGACCAGCATTGTCACAGAGAGTATCTTTGAAAATCGCTTCAAATATGTGGACGAGCTGATGCGCATGGGTGCCTCCATCATTGTGGAGGGAAATGTCGCCATCATCAAGGGCGTCAGCCGATTTACCGGGGCGGAGATTACGGCTCCAGATCTGCGGGCCGGGGCAGCGCTTGTGATTGCAGGCCTGTGCGCGGAGGGATACACCCACGTAGACGAGATCAAATACATTTTGCGCGGATATGAGGATTTTTGCCAGAAGCTTCAGGCTCTGGGTGCCAATATCTGCATTGTCGAGACGCAGGAGGAAATCCGGCGCTTTAAGCAGGCGTCGGGACAGTTTTTCTAAACGCGGAAGGCGCCGGCTCTGGCCGGCATTCGAACAATAAGGGGATTTTACCGAAAATTGGGTCCGCCTCTTTTTGGGGCGGATTTTTCTTTCCCTGCAAAACGGGAGAACAAGGAGGAAGAAATGGAACATTATTTATTTACGTCAGAGTCCGTGACGGAAGGTCATCCGGACAAAGTGTGTGACCAGATTTCGGATGCCATTTTGGATGCGCTGATGGAGCAGGACCCGATGGCGCGGGTTGCCTGCGAGACTTGCTGTACGACAGGTCTGGTTATGGTGATGGGAGAGATTACAACGAGCGGATATGTGGACATTCAGAAGATTGTCCGCGATACGGTCAATGAGATTGGATATACGAGAGCAAAGTATGGATTTGACGGGGCTACCTGCGGTGTCATTGTCGCACTGGACGAGCAGTCCTCCGACATCGCCATGGGAGTGAACAAGGCGCTGGAGGCAAAAAACAAAGAGAGCGAGATGGGAGAGGCGCAGTTGGATGAAATTGGCGCAGGAGACCAGGGAATGATGTTTGGATTTGCGACCAATGAGACAGAAGAGTACATGCCGTATCCCATTGCGATCGCACACAAGCTGGCGAGACAGCTGGCGAAGGTGCGCAAAGACGGAACACTGGATTATTTGAGACCGGACGGGAAGACACAGGTTACGGTAGAGTACGATGAACATCATAAGCCGGTGCGCATCGACACGGTCGTAATTTCCACGCAGCACAGCGAGCGGGTGACGCAGGAGCAGATTCACCGGGACATTCAGACATATGTGTTAAAGCCGGTTCTTCCGGAACATATGGTGGATGAAAAAACCCGCTTCTACATCAATCCAACCGGGCGCTTTGTCATCGGCGGACCGCACGGCGACAGCGGCCTGACCGGGAGAAAAATTATTGTAGATACGTATGGCGGATACGCCCGCCACGGCGGCGGCGCCTTCTCCGGAAAGGACTGCACGAAAGTAGACCGCTCTGCGGCGTATGCAGCCCGCTATGTGGCAAAAAATATCGTTGCAGCGGGACTTGCGGACCGCTGTGAGATTCAGCTCTCCTACGCCATCGGCGTAGCCAGACCGACTTCCATCGCGGTGGACACGGCGGGAACCGGAAAGCTTTCTGACGAGCGCATCGTGGAAATCATCCGGGAGAACTTTGATCTGCGCCCGGCGGGAATCATCCGGATGCTCGATCTGCGCCGTCCGATCTATAAGCAGACGGCATCCTACGGTCACTTTGGCCGCACCGACATCGACCTTCCATGGGAGAGACTGGACCGTGTGGAACAGCTGAAAGCCTACTTGTTGTAAGAAAAGACAGATCGATGCCAAAAAAGACAAAGCCCTGAATCAAAACGCAATTCAGGGCTTTGTCTGTGCAATAAGGCCAATCACACCGGGAGAAGTATCGCGGGAGCGGATCTGACCCGACGAAATTTTGCTATTTTAGAGAAAATTAAGAAACTTCTCCCGCCAAGTTTAGCTTCCTGTGCTATACTAAAAGAAGGATGCAACAGACGGAGAACAGAAAATGGGAGGTACCAATGCGACTGCGAACTAGATTGTGGATCTCATTTGTCATCATTCTCGTTTTGCCGCTGCTGATGATTGCCCTGGCAGGAGGTGTCTTTGTCGAGTATCAGATCAATGTCATAGAAAAAGTCTATGGCGTCACCATCAACCGGGATTTTATGGCGACAACCCCGGTTCAGATTGTCAACCGCACCGCTCAGATGCTGAAAGATCAGATTCAGGAAGAGATTGAAGAAGATGTGGATCAATTCTGTGATTTGACATTTCTCTCCGAACTGGACGACAAAGTGAGCAAAGAGAGCTTCAGCATCGTTGTGCGAAAGGATGGCGATACTATTTATGCCAGCGAAGACGTCCGGGAACTGCTTCCGGATTTGCCGCTGGAGGACGATGAGGATGGACAATCCGAGAGCAAGCTTCTCGGGGAGCGCCAGATGTTTGTGAAACAGCAAACGTTTACTTTTTCAGACGGGGAATCCGGAAATTTGTTTTTGATCACCGATATGAGCGTCAGCCTTCCGGAGATGAGGCGATTCTACGTGGAATTGATTGTCCTGATCGTTCTGATTATGGCGATCACCGCAGGATGCCTTACGATGTGGATCTATAACTCCATCGTAAAGCCGCTCGGAACGTTAAAAACAGCGGCAATCAATATCAAAGAGGGAAACCTGGATTTTTCCATTGAGGGAAATTCCGGGGATGAAATTGGACAGCTGTATGACGCATTTGAGGAAATGCGGATTCGTCTGAAAGAGACGACAGAGGAAAAGCTGCAGGCGGATGCCCAGAACAAGGAGCTGATCAGCAACATCTCGCACGACTTAAAGACACCGATCACAGCCATCAAAGGATACGTCGAAGGGCTTCGCGACGGCGTGGCAGACACGCCGGAGAAACGGGAGCGCTACATCAAGACCATTTATACGAAAGCCACGGATATGGACCGGCTCATCGACGAGCTGACGTTTTACTCCAGAGTAGACAGCAACCGGATTCCATATGCGTTTAAAAAGCTGAATGTGTGCGAATACTTTGACGATTGTGCGGAGGAAGTGGAGATGGAGCTTTCGTCCAGAAACATTGATTTCCAATATTCCAATTTTTGCGACAATGACGCCGTGATCATCGCGGATGCGGAACAGCTGCGTCGGGTGATCAACAACATCATCGGCAACTCGGTGAAATACATTGACAAGCCAAAAAAGAAGATCAATCTCTCGGTGAAAGACGAAGGGGATTTCATTCAGGTCGAAATCGAGGACAACGGAATCGGAATTGCGAGGAAAGATCTGGCATATATCTTCGACCGGTTTTATCGGACCGACACGTCCAGAAACTCGTCCAAGGGCGGAAGTGGAATCGGATTGTCCATCGTGCGCAAGATCATTGAAGATCACGGCGGAAAAGTATGGGCGACAAGCAAAGAGGGAACCGGAACGGTGATGCATTTTGTGCTGAGAAAATATATCGAGTGACAGAACAAGGAGGGAAGCAGGCATGGCTATGAACAAAATTTTAATCGTGGAGGATGAGGAGTCCATCGCGGAACTGGAGAAAGATTATCTGGAGCTGAGCGGGTTTCAGGTGACGATCTGCAACGATGGGGAGAAGGGACTAAAGGAAGCGCTAAGCGGAAAGCACGATTTGCTTGTCCTGGATCTGATGCTGCCGGGGGTAGACGGGTTTGAGATTTGCCGGCAGGTGAGAAAAGAGAAGAATACGCCGATTTTGATGGTTTCCGCCAAGAAAGACGACATTGACAAGATCCGGGGGCTCGGGCTTGGGGCGGACGATTATGTGACAAAGCCGTTTAGCCCAAGCGAACTCGTGGCAAGGGTAAAGGCGCACCTGGCGCGCTATGAGCGCCTGGTCGGCAGTGCGGTTCAGGAAAATGAGATCATTGAGATTCGGGGTATCCGCATTGACAAGACGGCGAGACGGGTTTACGTCAATGGGGAAGAGCGTCAGTTTACGACAAAGGAATTTGACTTGCTCACGTTTCTGGCGCAGAACCCGAACCGTGTTTTCACAAAAGATGAGCTGTTCCGCAAGATCTGGGATATGGATTCCGTGGGAGACATTGCGACGGTTACCGTACACATCAAAAAGATTCGCGAGAAGATCGAATTTGACACATCGAAACCGCAATATATTGAAACGATCTGGGGCGTCGGATACCGGTTTAGAGTGTGACATGTGCCGGGCGGGACGGACACCGCAGAGGCCAAAAAATCCAAACGCATCGTTGGAAGGGGAAAAAATTGCAGACAATTTCTTCCCCTTTTTGCTTGCTTTTTTTCGGGAATATCAGTATGATAGTAGGAAAGACGCATTGTACGCAAAAATGGCGTCATCCATCTGGATCAGCGGCGTACAAAACAGGCGGTTTCTTCCGCCGAACGATGCGTGTTTTCCACGCAGATAGGAGAGAGATGAAAAAACAATACATTCTGTTTGATTTGGATGGAACACTGACCGATCCGGGTCTGGGCATTACAAAATCAGCACAGCATGCATTAGAAGCATTTGGAATTGAAACAGAAAAACTGGAAGACCTGAATTTCTTTATCGGTCCTCCACTGAGAGATACATTCCAGAAACATTATGGAATGAGCAAAAAAGAGGCGGATCGGGCGATTCAGATCTTCCGGGAATATTTCATACCGTATGGAATACTAGAAAATGAAATTTATCCGGGGATTAAGGAGATGCTGGAGCATCTGTGCGAGTCCGGGAAGAGCCTGATGGTGGCGACTTCCAAGCCGACAGATTTCGCAGAACAGATTTTACAGCATTTTGAGATCGATCAATATTTCGATTTCGTCGCGGGAAGTACAATGGATGAAGAGCGGGCGAAAAAGAGCGACATCATCGCCTACCTTTTGGAGGAGTGTCAGCTTGTCGACCCCTCGGAGCTGATTCTGGTTGGCGATCGCTGCTATGACATCGAGGCGGCGAAAGAGTTTGAGATCGATACGGTCGGTGTCCTGTATGGATATGGAAGCAAGAAAGAGCTGAAAAAGGCAGGGGCGGATTATCTCGTCAAGACGGTGTCAGAGCTGGAAGATGTCCTTCTGGAAGAGGAAGACTGATGGAAATTTATTATGAGGACGAATCCATTGTCGTCGTGAGAAAACCTGCCGGGATCGACTCCCAGACAGGACGGACCTTTGCGCCGGATATGGTCAGCCTCCTAAAGCGGGAACTGTTTCTTCGGAGCGGAAAGACCGACCCGTATGTGGCAGCCGTTCACCGGCTGGACCGCAACGTGGAAGGCGTGATGGTGTACGGGAAGACACCGCAGGCTGCGGCAAATTTGAGCAGCCAGATTCGCAGCCGCGAAATGAGAAAACAATACCAGGCACTGCTGACAGGGCCGCTTCACCAAACGAAAGGGACGCTGACGGACTGGATCGTGACAGATCCGAAAAAAAATGTCTCTGCCGTTGTCTCCGGTCGGGAGCCCGGCGCCAAGAAGGCAGTGCTTCACTACGAGATTCATCCAATGCGGGAGGGAGATTTTCTACCGGGTTTCCCGCTGGAGGAGGAAGAGCGCCTAAGACTTTGGGTGGCAGACATTGACCTTGTCACGGGGAGGCATCATCAGATCCGGGTACAGTTTGCAAACGCAGGCGCGCCGCTCTATGGAGACTGCAAATACAATCCGTCCCTCGCAGAAAAGAGAGAACCGGTTCGCCTTGGCCTGTGCGCCCGCGCGCTGACATTCCGCCATCCGGCAAGCGGCCGCACGATGCGCTTCTCCCTCTTTTGAGATGGCGCCTCAGTCTGTGGAAAGAAATGGATCCCGGATTCGGTGCATAATCAGGAGGCCATTGTCCGATACTATGCTTGTACAAAACAAAAAAAGCAAGAAGGGGACAAAGGAATCTCATGAGCAGCAAACAGAAGAGGGCAATTGCATGGATAGGAACGATCGGGGCAGTATATTTGACAGTTCGATATATACTGCCCCTGGTCGTTCCTTTTCTCGTGGCGGGCATCCTCGCAAGAATCCTTTTCCCCGCTGTCTCATGGCTTCACCGGAAAACGCGGATTCCGGAGACGGCGGCTGCCGTTTTGCTCCTTGGCGCCGTCTTCCTTGGCGCGGCTGCCCTCGCCTTTTTTCTCGGCAGCCGTCTCCTGGATCAGATTTTGCAATTTGCGGATCAGATCCCCGCATATCTGCAGTGGATCCAGGAGAAGATTGAAACAATCTGCCTTCGGACAGAGGAACTGATGCAGCTTGAAAAAGGGTGTATCTCCGGACAGGCGCGAACGATTGCCGGGCAGATGGGCGGACGCGCAAAAGACGCGCTGATTGGCTGGATTCTCGAACACTGGATTCCTTGTGTCAAAATGCTCATTGAGGCCGGGGCACTGATCGTGATCGTCTTTGTTGCCGCAATCTACTGGATCCGGGAGAGAAAACAGATCCGGTCGGCTAAGGAGCGGTCTCCTTTCTGCCGCGAAATCAATCTGATCGCAGAGCACACCGGCCGCGCCGGGTGGGCGTACGTAAAGACAGAAGGGACCATTATGGGAATCACAACCGTCATCTGTATGGCCGGGCTCAGTCTGATGGGAAATCCGTATGGAATTTTGCTCGGCGTCCTCATCGGCATTCTGGATGCGCTTCCCTTCTTTGGAACCGGAACCGTCTTTCTCCCCTGGATTGTTGTCTGCCTTCTCTCTGGAAATCTTTCGGACGCGGCGTGGCTTGGGGCAATGTATGCTGCCTGCTATCTGCTTCGCGAAGTGATGGAATCCAAATGGCTCGGGGACCGCATCGGCATCACCGCCCTGGAGACAATGGCTTCCATGTACGTGGGACTCGGCTTGTTTGGCATATCGGGCCTGTTTACCGGCCCCGTAGCGTGGATTTTAATAAAGGAGATTGACAAAAATATCTTTTTGCAGTAGAATGAACGAAGATACAGCAGCCGATTAATCGGACAGCTGCGGGATCAAAACATTGCGGTGAAAAGGGATAGTAGGGATTGTCGGGCATGCAGAGAGGAGACGGATGGTGAAAGTCTTTTGCCGCGGGTCCAGAACCTGCCTTGGAGCATCTGTATGAAAATACAGCGTTTTTCCCCGCGTTAAGGGGGAAGAGAGAGCTGCACGCTAATTAGGGTGGTACCGCCGAAGATTCGGTCCCTTTTCGGGATCGAACTTTTTTTATTTTGTGTAGAAGGGAGATTGTTATGGCAAAGGAAAAGAAAATGGTGGAAGCCATTACTTCGATGGAGGAAGATTTTGCGCAATGGTATACCGACGTGGTAAAGAAGGCGGAATTGATTGATTATTCCCATGTAAAGGGATGCATGGTGATCAAGCCGGCTGGGTATGCCATCTGGGAAAACATTCAAAGGGAGCTGGACAGACGCTTTAAGGAAGCCGGAGTACAAAATGTATACATGCCGATGTTTATTCCGGAGAGTCTGCTGCAGAAAGAGAAAGACCATGTGGAGGGGTTTGCGCCGGAAGTGGCATGGGTCACACACGGAGGGGCGAACGAGCTGCAGGAGAGAATGTGTGTGAGACCGACGTCAGAGACGCTGTTTTGTGATTTCTATGCGAGAGACATCCAGTCGCACAGAGATCTCCCAAGAATATACAATCAGTGGTGCTCCGTCGTGCGCTGGGAGAAGGAGACGAGACCGTTTCTTCGCTCCCGGGAGTTTTTGTGGCAGGAGGGACATACCGCACATGCGACAGCAGAGGAGGCAGAGGCGCGCACCATTCAGATGCTGAATCTGTATGCGGACTTTTGTGAGGAAGTGCTGGCAATCCCCGTCATTCGCGGAAAGAAGACGGAGAAGGAGAAGTTTGCCGGGGCGGAGTCCACATACACGATCGAGTCGATGATGCACGACGGAAAGGCGCTCCAGTCCGGAACGAGCCACAACTTCGGAGACCAGTTTGCAAAAGCATTTGACATCCGATACACAGACAAGGACAACACATTAAAATATGTGCATCAGACATCGTGGGGAATGTCCACACGGCTGATCGGAGGCATCATCATGGTACATGGGGACAACGCAGGACTCGTACTTCCGCCAAGAATTGCACAGGTTCAGGTGATGATTATCCCGATTGCCCAGCACAAAGAGGGGGTTTTGGAACAGGCGAGAAAACTGGAGAAGGAACTCTCCGGAGAATTCCGCGTTAAACTGGACGATTCTCCAAAGAGTCCGGGATTCAAATTTGCCGAGCAGGAAATGCGGGGAATTCCGGTCCGCATCGAAATCGGACCCAAGGACATTCAGGCCGGACAGGCGGTTCTTTGCAGACGGGACACAAGGGAGAAGGTAACCGTTCCTTTTGCGCAGCTGGCAGAGAAACTGAGGGAAACGCTGGATACGATGCAGCGGGAAATGTTGGAACGTGCCAGAGCCCATCGGGATTCCCATACGTATGAGGCCAGAACATATGAAGAGTTTGCCGAGACGATTGAGACGAAGCCGGGATTTGTCAAAGCAATGTGGTGCGGAGACGAGGCTTGTGAGAATAAGATAAAAGAAGAATTGAGTGCGACATCCCGCTGTATGCCATTCCACCAGGAACATCTCTCAGACGTTTGCGTCTGCTGCGGAAGACCTGCGAAGGCAATGGTGTATTGGGGAAAAGCATATTAAGGAAAGGAGATGCCTATGCGATGTCCAATCTGCGGCACCAGAAATAAAACGGATGCTTTGGAGTGCGTGGCATGCGGCAGTGCGCTGAATCCGGTGTCAGATAATCCGCAGAAGAACGCCAAAGAAGGAACGTCATCCGGAAAAAATGCCTCAAAAAAGACCGGGGCGCAGACACTGCCGCCATCGAAACAGGCAGAGGCATCTGCGGGAGAAACAAAAGAGAAGATCTACGAAGATGGCCTGATCCCGGTGGTCATCATCAATGCCAGGGAAAAAAGCCACATTCCGATGAACATTGATTACAGCCTGGAAAGCGAGAAGTTTCTGGAAGACGAGGAGGAGACGGAAGACGAGGAGGAGGAAGGGCTGTTTGGAGGGCGGAAGAAGAAAAAAGCGGTCAAGCCGCTCATCAGCGGAAGCGATACGTTCATCTATGTCTGTATGGGCGTTTTGGGATTTCTGCTCGTCTTTGCCATTTCCTATCTTGCCATCAACATTGTCCTCAAGGATATGGAGAAAAGGCCGCCGTCAAGCACCGATGTCGCCTCTAATGAGTCAACCCCATCCTCATCGGAGGGCGAATCGGATGCGTCGGAGCCGCAGCCATCCTCCTCGCAGGAGGAAGAGTCGCTCCACACAGGAGAGGCGTGGCTGTGGGAAGAGCGGGCATGGATTCGAATCATTGACAGCGAGGCACATCTTGTGCAGTACATAGGAGACGAGCGCATCGTGCGCATCCAGAGCGAGTACGATGGATATCCGCTGACGACGATTGACTCGGGCGCATTTCAAAATTGCGAGAGCATTCAGGCGCTGGAGATCCCGGAAGGCGTGATCGAAATGGGCGACTATGTTTTGGCGGGATGCACCAATCTTCGCGTCATCGCCCTTCCGGAATCCCTCGTTTCGATGGGGGAACACGCGCTGGACGGCGTTGAGGAACTCAGCATCATCAGTCCCGGAGGCTCCTACGGATTCCAGCTGGGGCTGTTGGACAATTATCACTGGATCTGGGGCAACGGACTCCCGCAGGATGTCAGCCAATGGGTAGAGGAAGAAAATCCTTCTCAGGAGGAAACGCCGCCGCAGACCGATCCGATCGAGACGCAGCCGCCGCAGACCGACCCGATCGAGACACAGCCGCCGCAGACCGATCCAATCGAAACGCAGCCGCCGGAAACCGCGCCGCCGCAGACGGAACCGAATCCGCCGGTGATTGCCGACGGGACGTATTATGAACCCGATATCATTTACCGCGTGATTGGCGGGGAAGTGACAATCGTGAAATACCGCGGGGCAGGAGGCGTTGTCTCCATCCCATCCGAATACAACGGATGTCCCGTTCGCTATATCGGGGATGCCGCTTTTCAGGGAAGCACGAATGTGACGCACATCATCGTGCCGGAGTCGGTTGTCTCCATCGGATACCACGGAATGTCAGACATGATCGGATGTGTCATGGTGACAATCCCATCCACAGTGACTTCGATTGACGACAGCGCATTTGAAGATTCCGGCGAGGTCATCATCAAGAGTCCAGCGGGAAGTTTTGCAGAAAGTTATTGCAAATCGCATCCTCCGCTTGTATGGCAGGATGGATACGGATTGTAACGAAATATAGGGAATCACAGGAGGTATTGTGTATGGGAAGAGTATATAATTTTTCAGCGGGGCCTGCAGTGCTCCCGGAGGAAGTGCTTGAGGAAGCTGCCCGGGAGATGCTCGATTATCAGGGAAGCGGGATGTCTGTGATGGAAATGAGCCATCGGTCCGCCGTGTTTGATCAGATCATCGGCCAGGCCGAGGCGGATCTGCGCGAGCTGATGAACATTCCGGACCATTATAAAGTGCTGTTTCTGCAGGGGGGCGCTTCGCTGCAGTTTGCGATGATTCCCATGAACCTGATGAAAAACCGGGTTGCAGATTATATCATAACGGGTCAGTGGGCCAAAAAAGCGGCGCAGGAGGCAGGGCAGTACGGCAAAGTGAATGTCATCGCCTCCAGCGCAGACCGGATGTTTTCCTATATTCCGGACTGTTCGGATCTGCCCGTCTCCAAAGACGCCGATTATGTATATCTGTGCGAGAACAATACCATCTACGGGACGAAATTTCACAAATTGCCGGATCCGAAAGGAAAACCACTTATCGCGGATGTGTCTTCCTGCTTCCTTTCAGAGCCTGTGGATGTCAGCCAGTACGGCTTGATCTATGGGGGTGTCCAAAAAAACGTAGGTCCCGCGGGGATGGTCATTGTCATCATCCGGGAAGATCTGATCTCAAAAGACGTGCTTCCCGGGACGCCGACGATGATGCGATATCAGGTTCACGCCGACAACCGCTCCCTCTACAATACCCCTCCCTGCTATAACATCTACATCTGCGGAAAAGTGTTCCAGTGGCTGAAAAAGCAAGGGGGACTGGAGGCGATGAAAGAGCGAAATGAGAAGAAGGCGCGCATTTTGTATGAATATCTGGACCAGAGCAGACTCTTCTCCCCGACGGTGGAACCATCGTCCCGCTCTCTGATGAATGTCCCGTTTGTCACGGGAAATCCCCAGACAGACGCGATGTTTGTGCGGGAGGCGGAGGCCGCAGGGCTTGTGAATCTGAAGGGACACCGCACGGTAGGCGGTATGCGCGCCAGCATCTACAATGCGATGCCGACGGAAGGCGTAGAGGCACTCGTTTCATTTATGAAAACATTTGAGGAGGCGCATGAACCATGTACGAAATTCTCTGTCTGAATCCAATCTCCAGTTCTGGACTGAAATTGTTCCCGAATTCGTTTCAGATGACCGATCAGATCGAACGGGCGAACGGCATTCTCGTGCGCAGCGCCCAGATGCACGGTCTGGATCTTCCCGAATCGCTTCTGTGCATTGCGCGCGCCGGCGCAGGCGTCAACAACATCCCGCTTGACAACTGTTCGCGAAGAGGAATCGTCGTGTTCAACACGCCGGGGGCCAACGCCAACGGCGTGAAGGAGCTTGTCCTTGCCGGGATGCTTCTGGCGTCGAGAGATGTGCTGGGAGGCGCCTTCTGGGTTGCCAGCCACAAGGACGATCCCGACATTGCGCAGTCGGCAGAAAAAGCCAAGAAGGCGTTTGCCGGGAGGGAACTGCAGGGCAAGAAGCTCGGCGTAATCGGTCTCGGCGCCATCGGCGTACTGGTCGCCAACGCTGCCCACGATCTTGGAATGGATGTCTACGGGTGCGACCCGTATCTGAGCATTCAAAATGCGGTCCGCCTTTCCCGCTATGTGCAGATCGTCGGGGAGGACAGCGAACAGCTGAACGCGTGCGACTACATTACCATCCATGTCCCGGCTACCCCCTCGACCAAAGGGATGGTCAACCGCGAATGGCTGGAAAAGAAGAAAGACGGTGTTGTGATCCTCAATTTCTCCAGAGATGTGCTGGTCCATGATGAGGACATGGCCGATGCGCTCGCTCGCAAGAAAGTGGGCCGTTACGTCTCGGACTTTCCAAACGAAAAGGTGGCAAACCTTGCGGGGGCGATTGTCTTTCCGCATCTCGGGGCATCGACGGAAGAATCCGAGGACAACTGTGCCGTGATGGCGGTGAACCAGATGGCAGATTATTTGGAAAACGGAAACATCGAACATTCGGTCAATTATCCTTCCTGCACACTCGGGCCGTGCCGTCACGCCGCCCGCATCTGCGTGGCGCACTACAACCGCCCGAGCGTCATTAGCCAGCTCACCTCTTTGTGCGCAAAAGATCACATCAACATCAGCGACATGGTCTCCAAAAGCCGCGGCGATTATGCGTATGCCATGTTCGATGTGGAATCTCCGGTCAGCCATGATTTTGAGGAGGAAGTTGCCGCCATGGAAAATGTCATCCAGGTGCGCGTGATTGAGAAAAAAAGATCGGAGGATGGGGAATGACAGTCATAAAACCATTTGCTGCGCTTCGCCCGCAGCAACGAGTTGTCCATCTTGTGGCGGCGCTTCCCTACGACGTATACAGCCGGGAAGAAGCCAGACATGAGGTGGAGGGGAAGCCGCTCTCGTTTTTGAACATTGACCGCCCGGAAACGCAGTTTGCACCGGAGATCGACTTGTACGCTGACTGCGTATATGAAAAGGCGGCAGAGCTTCTCCAGGCGAGAAAAGAAGACAAGACATTGATCCAGGAGGAGACGCCGTGCTACTATTTGTATGCGCTGACGATGAACGGGCGCACACAGACAGGAATTGCGGGGTGCTTTGCCATTGACGACTACCTGTCTTCTGTCATCAAAAAACACGAAAAAACCCGGGCCGAGAAAGAGGCGGACCGCATCCGGCATGTATCCGCATGTTCCGCACAGACGGGACCGATTTTTCTGGCCTGCCGCAGCAGCGAGACGCTGCGCCGCCTGATCGATGCCGGGACAAAACAGGCGCCACTTTATGATTTCTGCTCCGAAGACGGAATTCGCCATCGGGTGTGGAAGATTGAAGCGGATGGTTCTAAAATGGCCATTCAAAAGGCGCTGGAGGAACTTCCGGCGGTATACATTGCGGACGGCCATCACCGCGCCGCCTCCGCCGTCAAGGCCGGTCTTCAAAAAAGAGCGCAGAACCCGCACCATACGGGGGAGGAAGAATACAATTTTGTCCTCTCCGTTCTCTTCCCGGAAGAAGAACTGAGGATTCTTCCGTATCACCGGGTCGTGAAAGACTTGAACGGACTTACAGCGGCGCAGTTTTTCGACGCCGTCTCGGCCTCCTTTGTGATTCGGCAAACCGGAAAAGAGCCCTATGAGCCGTCCGAAAAGGGAACGTTCGGGATGTATCTGGATGGAATGTGGTACTGCCTTGCGGCAAAGAAGGAGATTCGAAGCGATGACCCGGTGGAAGGGCTTGACGTATCCATTTTGCAAAACAATCTCCTGGCTCCGATTCTCGGGATTGGAGATCCGAGGACAGACCGCCGGATTGATTTTGTCGGCGGCATCCGGGGCGTGCGGGAGCTGGAGCGGCGGGCACAGACCGATATGAAACTTGCCTTCTCGATGTATCCGACATCCATCTCGGAGCTGCTGGCGGTTGCGGACGCCGGACGGCTGATGCCGCCCAAATCAACCTGGTTTGAGCCGAAACTGCGCAGCGGAATACTGATTCATGAGATATAAAGACGGAATTGAAAAAAGGGGCGTGTGCCCGGATTCGTGGAAAAAGCAGTTGCAATTCTTTTCTATTTGTGAGAGAATGATTGCAGCTGCTTTGCTGCGTGATACGCCCGGAGGCAGTAAAATGGTCAAATGGTGCGCGAAAGGAGAGTGCAGGGATATGGACATTCCAGAGAAGGTCGCCGGTTTGATATCCAGACTGGAGGCACACGGATACGAGGCGTATGCGGTGGGCGGATGCATCCGGGATACGCTTTTGGGCAAAAAACCGAAAGACTGGGACATTACAACTTCTGCCTCCCCCGGTGAAGTAAAGCGGGTCTTTCCGAGAACGGTGGACACCGGAATTCAGCATGGCACAGTGACCGTGCTTTTGGGGCGGGAAGGATTTGAAGTGACGACTTACCGCGTCGACGGAAATTATTCTGACGGACGCCATCCCGATTCCGTATGCTTCACTTCCAGCCTTCTGGAAGATCTGAGGCGAAGAGATTTTACCATCAATGCAATGGCGTATAACCCGTCCCGGGGACTTGTGGATGCGTTTGCGGGGCAGGAAGATCTGAGACAGGGGATCATCCGATGTGTCGGGTGTCCCGAGGCGCGTTTTACCGAAGATGCGCTGCGGATGCTCCGGGCTGTCCGTTTTTCTGCGCAGCTTGGATTTGTCATCGAAAAGGGGACGAAGCAGGCGATCGAGAAACTGGCGCCGAACTTGCAGAAGGTGAGCCGGGAGCGGATTCAGATGGAGATGATAAAGCTTTTGACAAGCCCGCATCCGGAGAAGATTCTGGACGCATGGGAGACCGGGATGATGGAGTGGATTATGCCGGAATTTGACCGGATGATGCAGCAGCCTCAAATCAATCCCTATCACTGTTTCGATGTGGGAAGGCATACCGCTGCAATGCTGCAAAACATCGCGCCGGATAAGGTTCTGCGCCTGACGGCACTGTTTCACGATATGGGAAAACCGGACACTTGTGTCTGGGATGAAAAGGGTGAGACGCACTTTTACAATCATGCCGCGGTCAGCGCCAGGCTTGCCAAAAAGCGGATGAAAGACTGGAGGCTGGACAACGATACCATTGATAAGGTGACAAAACTGATCGCGTATCACAGCTATCCGTTCCGGAGAGAGAAGAAGATGGTTCGAAGCGTCATGAATCAGGTGGGAGAGCCACTGTTCCTTCCGCTGATGGAAGTGATGCGGGCAGATACGCTTGCAAAGAGCGATTATACGAAACAGGATCGCCTGGAAGACATTGAGGCGATCATCCGGTTATATGAAGAAATTTTGGAATCCAAAGAATGTTTTCAGATGAAAGATCTGGCAGTGAATGGGAACGACCTCATTCGGGCGGGAGTCAAACCCGGAAAAGAACTCGGAACCATTTTGCAGAAGATGCTCGGGCATGTGCTGGAATACCCGCAGGACAATGAAAAAGAGCGGTTGATGAAACGATTTGTGGAGGAGAAACATGAGACGATATGAGCGATGGATTGGACATTGGAAAACAATCACACGCCACAAAGTACTGGTGATGCGGTATTGTTTCCGCATTGGCCTCTACCGTCAGGGATTGCTTCACGATATGTCCAAATATATGCCCTCCGAGTTCCTTGCGGGGGTGAAATATTATCAGGGCGGCAGGAGAAGTCCCAACAATGCGGAGCGGGAGGCGCTTGGGTGCAGCCGGGCGTGGCTCCACCACAAAGGGCGAAACAAACATCACCTGGAATACTGGATTGACTACAGTCCCAATCCGCCCTACCTTCTTTGCGGGATGGAGATTCCGCTGTGCTATGTGGCGGAAATGTTTTGTGACCGGGTAGCAGCCAGCAAAAACTATGAAAGAGATCAATATACGGATGCCAGTGCGTATCAGTATTATGAGAAATCAAAAGGTCACTACCTGCTTCATGAAAATACGGAGAAATTGCTGGAATCGCTGCTGATCATGCTGAAAGACAAAGGGGAGGAAGAAACGTTTCGCCATTTGCGGGAACTTCTTCGCTCCAGCAGACATAATAATAAAGGGAATGAGAAGAGATGTACGAGAAACAACTGTTTGTAATACAAAAAAAGGTGACGGAAACGGTAAAGGAGGCAGCGAAAGATCCGGAGGCTGCGGTGGAACGGCTGATGCAGCTTCAAAAGGAGACAGAGTCGTTTGCCACAGATTCCAGCCCGGAATTTTATAATGCGGCGGCCACAATACAAGAGGCGGCGGGAGACATTTGGATGCGCGCCAAAAATCCCGTGAAAGCAGAAAAATCGTATAAGGAGATGGTGCGGCTTTCGATGAAGTTAAACGAGCTGGACCGGAGCAAATTTAATTACCGCCTCGGTTTTTCCTACTATAAACTGGCCTCCTTTTACCGTGCCATCATCCACTGCGCGGCGATTTATCCGACGCCCAAAACGCTCTCCGAGAAGGATGAGAAGATTTTTCGGATCACAGAGGGACTCTACAAAAATGCGGTTGCCTGTACCATGGAAAATGCCAAAAAAGGACAGATTCGGTATGTCGATTTACATGCCGCCTGCATGAGCGAAGTGATGGTTTTGTACGCAGCCGTAGGAAATTACCAGAGTGCCATTTCCTGCGGAAGGGAAGGCATCCAGCTGGACAAGGCGATTTATGAAAAACTGGACGACAAAGCACACAGCTTCCGCCTGGCCAGCCGCATGAGCGCATTGTCTGCGGTGTACACGATTGTCAAAAACGTTCAGCTGGCAATGGAAACGCTGGAGGATGCCATCTTTGTCCTCGAGGAGCATGAGCAGGAAGATCCTGTCCTGTTCGGAACGATGCTTGCAAGATGCTATTTGAATCTTGGAAATTGCTACAGCCAGCAGAAAGAGGAAGCGGACAATGCGGAGGCAACGTATCGGAAAGGGCTGGATCACATCATCGAGGCAAACAAAAAGGCAGACAACCGTTTCTGCAATGATGTGATTACGAGCTATATGATGCTTGGCGATTACTACAGAAGAACCAAGAATGAGGATGCCGCGAAAGCGCATTACCGCTGGGCCATGAAGCTGGCGTCGGATCAATTTGCGAAGACAAAAAATCCGGTCTACGAAAACATGATGAAACGTCTGCGCCCGCTTGTATAAGCCGTTTCGGAGCCTCTGAAAATCAGAGAGAAATGAAGAGGGAAAAGTTGGAGGAAAGATATTGTGAAAAAAGTTGTAAAATTCGGAGGCAGCTCTCTTGCAAGCGCAGAGCAGTTTAGGAAAGTGGGTCAGATCATCCACGCCGATGAGGGAAGAAGGTATGTTGTTCCCTCCGCTCCTGGAAAACGATTTCCTGCGGACGTCAAAGTGACCGATCTGCTCTACCAGTGCTATGCGCTGGCGGAGCGGGACGAAGATTTCTCGGAAATTCTCGAACGGATTCAGAGCCGCTATCGGGAGATTATCGACGGATTGGAGCTCCCGCTCTCTCTGGATTATGAATTTTCGATCATCCGCGACCAGTTCCGGGCAAAAGCCGGGAAAGAGTATGCGGCGTCCCGGGGAGAATTTTTAAACGGCATCATTATGGCGCGCTATCTTGGATTTGAATTCATCGATGCGGCGGATGTCATCATCTTTGACGAGCGGGGCATGTTTTTGGAGGAGGCGACGAATGAGCGGCTGGAGGAGCGCCTGAAATATTCAGAGCAGGCGGTCATTCCGGGATTTTATGGGGCAACCGAAGACGGCGTGGTGAAGACCTTTTCCAGAGGAGGATCAGACGTCACCGGCTCCATCGTTGCCAGAGCCATTCATGCGACAATGTATGAAAACTGGACCGACGTTTCCGGATTTCTCGTGGCAGATCCAAGAGTCGTGCGCAATCCGCAGATCATCGACACGATCACGTACAAAGAATTGAGGGAGCTCTCCTACATGGGCGCCACGGTACTTCACGAGGACGCCATCTTTCCGGTAAGGCAGGAGGGAATCCCGATCAACATTCGGAATACAAACCATCCGGAAGACCCCGGCACAATGATTGTCAAGACAACGTGCAAAAAACCGAGATTTATTATCACGGGAATTGCCGGCAAGAAGGGATTCGTCTGCATCAACATTGAGAAGGATATGATGAACTCAGAAATCGGCTTTGGAAGAAAAGTACTGGAAGCCTTTGAAAAGAGCGGAATTTCCTTTGAACATATGCCGTCCGGCATCGACACGATGAGTGTGATTGTCCACCAGGACGAATTTGAGGCCAACGAGCAGAGGGTGCTGGCGCAGATTCAGGCGACGGCCTGCCCGGACGCCATCGACATGGAGACCGACCTGGCGCTGATTGCCGTCGTGGGAAGAGGGATGAAGGAAAACCGGGGAATCGCGGCCCGGATTTTTGCGGCATTGGCACATGCAAACATCAATGTCAAAATGATCGATCAGGGATCGAGCGAGCTCAACATCATTATTGGTGTGAGAAACCGCAAATTTGAGGAAGCCATCCGCGCAATCTATGATATTTTTGTCACCTCTCAGCTGTAGAAAAAGCGCGCATTTGAGAGGGCGAGAGGAAAAATAAGAAAAACAGTGAGGAAGAGAAGATGAGCATGACATTATACGAGAAATGGCAGTCATACGCAGATCACACAAAAGTGAGCCAGCAGCAGTTTCAGGAGTTTTGGAAGAAATACTTTGACCGAGAAAAAATGATGTACCAGCAGCTTTTGCAGGAGACAGAAGTTCTGCACGGGACCGTGGCCGGACTGGCGGAGAAATTCGATGTCGATCTGATGACGATGGTAGGATTTCTGGAGGGAATCAACGACAGCCTGAAGACGAAAAACGAGATGGAAACGATCCAGGAAGATACCGAAGTGTCTTTGGATTATGAAAAAGAGAAACTGTACCGAAACATGGTTGCGGCAAAGGCAGACTGGCTGTATGAACTTCCCGAGTGGGAGCGGCTGCTGACAGAGGAGGAGCGGGAGGAGCTCTACCGAATCCAGAAGAGATCGACAACCGTTGTAAAAGGGAAGAAGATCGGACGAAACGATCCCTGTCCGTGCGGAAGCGGAAAAAAATATAAAAAGTGCTGCGGTAAAAACGCCTGACGTCTGCCAGGGCCTCTTTCGGGAATTTTTTTTGTGTCAGTGACATAGGATACAAGAGAAAGAACGAGGAGGAGATGGCATGGTGAACGATTACGGAAAGGCAGTGCTGGAACAATACGACCTGGAAGTAAAGGGAATCAAAAAAGGAAGAGGCTGCCTCATTTGCGAGACAGACAGCGGACTGAAAATACTGCAGGAGTACCGGGGGTCCCGGAGTCACCTTGAGCTGGAACAGCACATTCTGCTTGAAATCCGAAAAAACAGCGATCTGTTTGTGGACTGCTATGTGCGCAGTCGGGAAGGCGTTTTGTACACCGTCCATCCGGGACAGACCATTTATGTGTTGAAGGACTGGATGGAGGGGAGTGAATGCAGCCGCAGCAATCCGAAAGAGCTGACGGCGGCGATGGAAGAGCTGGCCAGGCTCCATCTTCTCCTGAGAACGATCGAGATCCCGCAGAGTCTGATCTCAAAATCCAATGCGCTTCCGACCATCTCGGAAGAGTTTGAAAAACACCTGCGTGAAATGAAGCGGGTGAGACGTTATCTCCGCGAAAAAAAGAAAAAGAATGAATTTGAACAGCTGATGGAGCGCACCAGCGACAGGGCGATTGAGCAGGCGGAGGAATCGATCCGGAAACTGAACCGATCTCCCTGCACACAACAATACAAAAAGGCGCTGGAGCAAAAGTGGATTTGTCACGGGACGTTCCACTACCATAACATTTTGTTTTCTGCGGACAAAACGATGATCATCCATTTTGAAAAATGCGGCATTCAGATGCAGCTGATCGATTTGTATCTGTTTATGAGAAAGGTGATGGAGAAAAACAACTGGGATTTGCATCTGGGAGAGAAAATGCTGGAAGCGTACAGCAAAAGAAATCCGCTCTCCAGGGAGGACATTCAGATTTTGGCGATTCTGTTCTCCTATCCTGAAAAATACTGGAAACAGATGAATTTCTACTTTGGACGAAAAAAAAGCTGGATTCCGCGCCACAGCCTGGAAAAGCTGCAAAAAGCGGCCCGGCAGCAGGAACAAAACCGAGCGTTTGTCCTCTTTGGACTTGCGCCGGAATAAAAAAAGATGAGGGGATCCCTCCCAATGGCTTTCGCCAGCCATCGTGTTGGGATTCCCTCATTTTTTTCGAAATTGAGGCGGGAATTGTCGGCTGCTTGGATCCGAGCCGTTCACTGATCGAACAGTTCATAGTATTGAATCATTTCATACGTATCCAAAAGATCCCGCCAGGCGTTTTCCTCGTCCAGTGTGTGGAACGTTCCGTTCTTGTCCACATACATGTTGGCAGTGATGACGGGAATCTCTTGCCGGAGGTTTCCAAGAAACGTCTGGTAATCTGTCTTTGGAAGGCCGGCGGTATCCATCAGCAGAGTGCTGATATAATTTGCGCTGATGTACACATCCGTCTCCTCCTCAATGTCATAGTTGGCCCAGAGAAGGAATGGGACGAGATACCGGTTTTGCTGCTCCTCCAGAGACATCTGGTCAAAGTGAAGCCCGTTTGCCTGGTAAATGGGATTGATGACATAATCGTTGGGCTGATGGTCTCCGAAGAAGACGACAATCGTTTTCTCCTCCTCCTGCTCAAAATAGGAGATTAAGTCTTTTAGCGCCTGATCTGATACTTTCATCAGAGACAAATATGTATTCAGATACCGGGATGTCGCTTCCTGCATCTCGACATCGACGGAAAAATTGTCGTAGTCATAGCCGTCGGAATAACCGCTGTGATTTTGCATTGTGACAGCAAAGGCAAACAAGGGAGCGTCCCCTTTTGTGTTGTAGGAGCGAATGATTCTATCATAGAGGCAGGCATCGCTGATGTATTTGCGCACCCGCTCTCCTCCCGAGAAGCTGGAGATAAACCGCTTCTCATCAAAGCCCAGAAAATCATATACTTTGTTTCGATTCCATCCGGTGCTGTTGTAAGGGTGCATGGCAATGGATTCGTATCCGAGCGATTTCAGCTGCTTTGTAATTCCCCCGATGTCATCGCGGATGTATTGCTGATACGGTACCGATCCGATCGGGAGAAACGCCATGGAATTTCCGGTGAGAAACTCGAACTCGGAGTTGGCGGTATTTCCTCCGAGAATGGAGGAGTACATATATCCGGAGATGGTATTGTCCGCCCCGGAAAGCAAGCTGTGGACAAACGGCATATAGTCGGTGTTTGTCGTGAATTCGCCGAGCACAGCGGGATCCGAAAAGGCCTCGTTCATAATGACGATGATATTGGGAGAATCATTGGTATCTACCGGGACGGAGGTGCTGCTGTCATCCTCCTGGAGGGAGAGGAGCTCTTTTACCTCGTCCGCGGAATACCCTTCCGGAGGTCCGATGCGCAGATAGCGCAGATCCATCAGAAAGGCAACGGCAAATCCGTTCGTGCGGAACATGTAATTGGGGGTAAACAGCGTATTGTCAAGTCCCTGGAAGGAGTCGTCCACATCCGGCTGCCAGAGAATATGGACATAAATGCCAAAACATGACATGCAAAGAACAATCGCCGCCGTGCGCACCAAAATTCTCGCCTTTTCTCTGCCGGGAAGTTTCTTCCCGGAGGAAAACGATTCGCAAACCGTTTTCCGGACGTTCCACGCAGAGGCGAGGGAGAAATGACCTGCCAGCAAAAACAGTGTCAAAAACCCGTAGATGATAAACAGAAGCGGGAACGTGACCGTATATTCGTAGTCACCGGCAACCGAAGCGGCAGTCCCGATGCTGTAAAAATCCCACGGCAAAATGGGGATGGAGCGAAAGAGGATGACAAAATAATTGGCAAGACCTGTCAATGCGCTTCCCGCAATCAAAACATAGGCACAGACTTTTGCCCGCCCTGTGACAAGAAGGAGGAGCATGGCCGTAAGATAATAAAAAATCAGATTCAAGATGACGGCATCCCACTTCATCGTATCTTCCGGGATATGCGTACAGCGCTCCAGAAGATAAAAACAGACAGCCGGGAGAAGGGCAAGCAAGATGCCTTCCGCGGCGGCCGGAATCCGAAAGCGAAGAAGGAGCAGGGCGAGGCTGCATCCGGCAAACAGGGCGGTGACGGCCCAAAAAAGAGGCGTAGTCTCATTGGACTGCAGGGCGAGCCAGACTGCGGCCGCGGCCAGACCAAGGACGGCGGCTCCTTTGATCAGCGTAATCGGAGAAAACAAAAACCGAGAAGGATGTGTATCAGATTCATGAAAAAAATGGTTTCGCATGTTTATTCAAAAAACCTCCTGACAAAAAAACCATAATCATTTCGTTCCTATCGCAGGAAGTATACCACATTTTTCAGGGAGAAGCAATAAAACGGAGGGAAATCAAAATGTGAAAAAAAAAGAAAAACGTAGGGGGAAACGTAGACAGAAAACGGAAAATATGTTAAAATAAAGGCACATGAACGGATATCTGACAGAACTGTTGCTGGGAGTCCCAGTTAAAAACAGAAAGTAAGGGAGGATGATACACATGGATGCTAGAAAACTTTACGAAGAATGGCTGACCAATCCCTATTTTGACGACGCCACAAAGGCAGAGCTGGAATCAATCCGGGACAACGACAAGGAGATTCAGGAGCGCTTTTATGCGGAGCTGGAGTTTGGTACCGCCGGGTTAAGAGGGGTGATCGGTGCCGGGCTGAATCGTATGAATATTTACACTGTAAGAAAGGCGACGCAAGGTCTGGCAAACTACATCTTGAAGGTAGGCGGACGGGAAAAGGGCGTTGCCATCGCCTATGATTCCCGCAGAATGTCCCCGGAATTTGCAGATGAGGCGGCGCTCTGTCTGTGTGCCAACGGAATTCATGCATTTGTGTTTGAATCGCTGCGGCCGACTCCGGAGCTGTCCTATGCGGTGCGCCGGCTTGGATGCATCGCCGGCATCAACATTACGGCGTCGCACAATCCGCCGGAGTACAACGGATACAAAGTTTATTGGGAGGATGGCGCACAGATCACGCCGCCCCATGACAAGGGAATTATGGCGGAAGTAAAAGCGGTGACAGATTTTTCTACCGTGAAGACAATGGACAAGGCCGAAGCCGTGCAGGCAGGGCTCTATGAGGTGATCGGCGCCAACATTGACGATCCCTACATTGCCGAATTGAAGAAGCAGGTGAAAAACCAGGCTGCGATTGACGCCGTTCAGAAAGATCTGAAGATTGTCTACAGCCCGCTTCACGGAACCGGAAACATTCCGGCGAGACGGGTTCTGCGGGAGCTTGGATTTGAGAACGTGTATGTCGTACCGGAGCAGGAGCTTCCGGACGGAGAGTTTCCGACCGTCAGCTACCCGAATCCGGAGGCGGCAGAGGCGTTTGAACTTGGACTGAAGCTTGCCAGAGACATTGACGCAGACCTTGTTCTGGCAACGGACCCGGATGCGGACCGCCTCGGCGTGTACGTAAAGGATACCAAATCCGGGGAGTACATTCCGCTGACCGGAAATATGTCCGGATGTCTGCTTGCCGACTACGAGATCAGCCAGATTCAGCAGCAGAGCGGGCTGCCGGAAGACGGCGTGCTCATTAAGACGATCGTGACGTCAAATCTGGCAGATGCGATCGCCAAATACTACGGGGTGAAGCTCATTGAAGTGCTGACGGGCTTCAAATTTATCGGACAGCAGATTCTGAAATTTGAGACGACAGGGGTGGGAACTTACCTGTTCGGATTTGAGGAGAGCTACGGCTGCCTGATTGGAACCCACGCAAGAGACAAAGATGCCATTGTCGCAACGATGGCGCTCTGCGAAGCGGCGGCTTATTATAAGACAAAGAATATGACGCTCTGGGATGCCATGATCGCCATGTATGAGAGATATGGATATTACAAGGATGCTGTTGTCTCCCTCTCCTTTAAGGGAATGGAGGGACTCGCGAAGATGCAGGAGATCATGGACAACCTGCGCAATCAGATTCCGACCCATGTAGGTCCGTATAAGGTGCTCTCCGCAAGAGACTACAAGCGGGATACCATCACCAACCTGGAGACAGGGGAAGTGACGCCGACCGGCCTTCCAAATTCCAACGTGCTCTATTATGACCTGAGCGACGATGCGTGGCTTTGCGTTCGTCCTTCCGGCACAGAGCCAAAGATCAAGCTCTACTATGGCGTGAAGGGAACTTCCCTGGAAGACGCAGAAGAAAAGAGCAAGGCACTGGGAGACATTTGCAAAGAAATGATCGGCTGACACCGATTTAAAAAAATGGCTGCGGACAGCGCACAGTTTTCCAAAAAGCGCCCGGAAAGACGCTTTTTGACAGGGCTGTGCGCTGCTTCCTTTTTCCAGAGCGTTCGGCGAGAGGGGATCGGCATATTTTCAAAATTCTTCTCATACACATGGGAACAGAGTTTTGACAGTCCGTGCAAGAGGAGGACGCTCTGTGAGACAATATCTTTTTGTTGCGCTTTTTGTCACCTGTTTTTTTCTCTATGGATGCAGTCAGGGAGGATCCTGGCAGAAAGTGGAAGATCTGGAATTTACGGTCGTAAAAGACGAGGACATCCCGGAAGCGCTGAAAAAGCTGATTGAGGAGAAAAAGGCGGCTCCATTTCAGCTGTCCTACAGCGACAAAGATCAGCTGTACATTGTCGTTGGATACGGGGAGCAGGAGACGGGCGGATACAGCATCGAAGTGCCGCAGCTGTACCGCACAAAAGAAAACATTATTATCGACACAAATCTGCTGGGACCGGAGGGAGAACCGACAGGGGCAAAGAGTACTCCCTACATTGTTGTCCTGACCGAGTATCGGCAAGAACCTGTTTTGTACGAATAAACCGTTTGGGGTGGGGCGTTGTCTGGCCGACTGCGGATGTCTGCCGGATCGCTCCTGGATGGAAAAGGATGGAGAGAAACGTTTTTTTTGTCTGGGAATTGTTGTTGTATGTGGGACTGATGAGCGGAGATCTGTTTCCGCTTTTTTGGTCCGGGTATACCGATGTGATGAAGTATATGGCAATTGTCAGCTGCCTTCTCTTTGCGCTTGTTCGTCGGCACAGAGGGAAAGCGGCGCGAAAAAACGCATGTGGAATGTGGACACCGCTTCACGCTGCGCTTCTCTATGCGGTCTGTGCCGACTTCTTTTTGCTCTTTACCGACGCTGCGGCGTGTGGAATCCTTCTCTTTTGCGGGGTGCAGTTTGGCTATGCGATGAGATTACACCAGCTTCAGGGGGCAAAAAGCGGAGCGGGGAAGCAACCCTGGGCGGCAGGCGCCGTTGGCATTGCTCTTGCTGCGGTAGTGCTGCTTTTGCTGTGGGACAAAAATTACAAAACGCTGCAGGGCAATCCGATGTTTTTGCCCGCACTTGCTGCGCTGTACGTGATCTATTCGATGATCCATCTCATCCGTGCCGGAAGATGGATGCGCATTTGCGCCCAAAACGTCCCCGAGAGAGGCGTGCGGTATGTGCAGTCCTGCCTGCTGTTTTGTACAATCCTCCTGCTGCTGTTGTGTGACATTCATGTGGCGCTCTGCCAGCTGCAGCACCATTTGCCTGCGGCAAACGAATCCCTCTTTTGGGGAATTCTCTCGGCCTGGGGGAGGGCGGCTGGCCCGGCCATGTGGTTGTTTTATCTGCCTTCCCAGATATGTGTTGTCCTGCAAATTGACGATTTTTCCGATCAAACTGTTTGATATTGACAAAGAAGTGGCCGTATTTTATAATGAAGTTGTTCAGAACCAAAAACAGAAAGGGGGAGACAGACGGAGATGCAACTGAAAGGAAGTAAGACCGAACAAAACCTGCAGACTGCGTTTGCAGGGGAAAGTCAGGCGAGGAACAAGTATACGTACTTTGCCAGCAAGGCAAAGAAAGACGGATACGTTCAGATCGCCAATATCTTTGAGGAGACAGCGAACAACGAAAAAGAACACGCAAAAATGTGGTACAAGCTTTTGAGCGGAGGAATCGGTTCGACTGCGGAAAATCTGCTGATTGCGGCACAGGGGGAACACGAAGAGTGGACCGACATGTACGCCCGCTTTGCAAAGGAAGCGAGAGAAGAGGGATTTGACTACATTGCAGAGCTGTTTGACGGGGTGGCTGCCATCGAGAAGGAACACGAGGAGCGGTATCGCAAGCTGTTGGCAAACGTGGAGGGAGGCCTTGTGTTCTCCAAAGACGGAGATGTGATTTGGCAGTGCAGCAACTGCGGGCATATCCATATCGGCAAGAACGCTCCGCAAGTCTGCCCGGTGTGCGCCCATCCACAGAGCTATTTCCAGGTGAAAGCGGAAAATTATTGATGGGCGATCGCTCGGATCGGAGAAGAAAAGCTTGCCCATTCAAGGGGCCGCTTGAAAGGCAGACTTGCGGGTCTGCCTTTTTTCATAAAATAAATCCTTTCGTTTGTCGTAGGCGGAAACCCACTGCCTTTAGGCGGTGGGAGGAGCCTTGTAAATCGTTAGCCATTATCCCTGAT
>CASGAH010000020.1 GCA_949299375.1 uncultured Eubacteriales bacterium
CGAAGCAATTGATCCAAAATCAAACGAAAGGTAAGGTGAAACACTGTGGCATTATTGGAAGTAAAAAACCTGCATACATTTTTTGAGACAAAAAAAGGTACTGTGAAGGCTGTAAATGATGTGACGTATCATGTGGAGGCCGGACAGACACTTGGAATTGTAGGGGAATCCGGAAGCGGCAAGAGTGTTTCTGCCATGAGCATCCTGAAACTGCTTGACGGCAATGGCTACATTGCGGAAGGTTCGATTGTCTTTGACGGGAGAGACCTTGCGGAGGTGTCGGTCAATGACATGTGCAAAATCCGTGGAAATGAAATCTCTGTTATTTTCCAGGAGCCGATGACGAGCCTGAATCCAATTTTCACGATCGAGCGGCAAGTCTCCGAACCGTTCATCATTCATCAGGGAATGGACAAAAAAGAGGCGGCCAAAAAGGTTATTGAAATGTTAAAAGCAGTCCGGATTCCAAACCCGGAAGCGGTTGCAAAACAATATCCGCACCAGCTGTCCGGCGGAATGCGCCAGCGTGTCATGATTGCCATGGCGCTTGCGTGTCAGCCAAAACTTTTGATTGCGGACGAGCCGACAACCGCTCTGGACGTTACCATTCAGGCGCAGATTTTGAAGCTGATGAATGAGTTAAAGAAAGAGCGGGGAACTTCGATTCTCTTTATCACCCATGACCTTGGCGTAATCAAAGAGATGGCAGACGAAGTGGCCGTAATGTACTGCGGACAGGTTGTGGAGATGGCAAATGTGCGCACCATTTTCGGAAAACAGGAAAAATATTCCCACCCGTATACAGAGGGGCTTATGACGTCCATTCCGCGTCTGGATACACCTGCAGGCGTGCGCCTGGAAGCCATTCCGGGAGCGGTGCCGCATCCGCTTGCGCTGCCGAAGGGATGTAAATTCGCACCCCGCTGCAAATACGCAACGGACAAGTGCCGTGAGATGGAACCGGAATTACAGGAAATTGAGCCGAATCATGTGGTTCGCTGCTTCTATCCGGAAAAGGGGGTAAGAGCAAATGGCTAAGGAAGATCAGAAAGTATTACTTCACATTGAAAATATGAAACAATATTTCCCCATCAAGAAGTCTAGCATTTTCCAGAAAGAACAGCTCTACGTAAGAGCAAACGACGGGATTAGCCTGGACATCTACGAGGGAGAGACCGTCGGCCTTGTAGGGGAATCCGGATGCGGAAAATCAACCTTTGGGCGTTCCATCCTCCAGCTGTATCATCAGACAGACGGAAAAACCATTTACTACGGGACAACCATTGACGAGATGGATCCCAAATATGTGGAGGAGGAGCTGACCAGCCTTTCCAAGAAGAAGAAGCTTTTGGAGATTCTTCAAAACAAGGAGAAGGAAGCAGAGGAAAAGCTTGCGCAGGCTGCCGAGGGCGTTGACCGCTATGTGGCACTTGACCGGCTGGCGGGCGCAAAAAAGGCAGTCCGGGATACATTCCTGGATATGGTGAGCCTCATCGGCGGACTCTATGTCGCCGATGATCTGGACACCGTAGGGAAGAAAAGGCTGGCGCAGCATAAGGCGTGTGTCGCTCTGAAAAAAGCGCAGAGAGAGAATAAGCCGACAGAGGCGCTGCAAAAAGCGTATGACGATGTGAGCAGAGAAGTAGAGGCGCTTGTGAAGCAATACTGCTCTCACCCGAAGTTTGAAGAGTACCAGAGCTACTACAGCAAAGGAGTTGACCTCACAAGGCTGACCAACGAGGAGAGCAGACACTTAAGAAAAGATCTGCAGCTGATCTTCCAGGACCCGTACTCCTCCCTCAATCCCCGCATGACGGTGGGACAAATTATCGGCGAAGGGCTTTTGGCGCACAAATATTTTGAGAAGAACAACGAGGAGATGCAGGAATACGTGCTGAAGGTGATGGATGAGTGTGGTCTGGCTCCGTATTTCATCCACCGCTATCCGCATCAGTTCTCCGGCGGACAGCGGCAGAGAATCGGCATTGCCCGTTCGCTGGCGCTTCGTCCAAAGTTTGTTGTCTGCGATGAGGCCGTATCGGCTCTGGACGTATCCATTCAGTCCCAGATCATCAACCTGCTTTTGGATCTGAAGGAGAAAAACAACCTGACGTATCTTTTCATCTCCCACGATTTGAGCGTCATCAAATACATCTCTGACCGCGTGGGTGTAATGTATCTTGGAAATCTTGTCGAGCTGGCAGACACAGAAGAGCTGTATGCACATCCGACACATCCTTATACCGAAGCACTTTTGTCCGCCATCCCGACGACCGATCTGGATGACGACAAAGAGAGCATCGTGCTGGAGGGAGACATTCCAAGTCCGATTCGCCCGCCGAAGGGATGCAAATTCCACACGAGATGTCAGTACTGTACAGAAATCTGTGAAAATGTCGTGCCGGCTTGGGAAGAAATTTCCCCGGGACATTTTGTGGCATGTCATCATAAGAGAGGAATGAACTGAGAAAGGAAGATCTGTTGTGATATTTCAGAAAAAGCTGGATGATTCGATGCGAAAGCTTTACGAGTCGTCCGACCGCTATCAGGAGGAAATCAAATCCCGTCAGATGCCAGGGGATGAGGAAAAGGCAGAAGACGGGGAGGAAAGACATTTTAAAACGCTGGAGCAATACCGGGAGGAAAGCGAAGTTGACCGTGTCAGGCTGGAGGGAAAAGACTGGATTGCGCTGTTTCTCTCCGCGTATGCGACACTCTTTTTGACAGGATTTGCAGTGCTTGGCGCGTTGGCTGCAATCGTCTGGTTTCTTTTGCTTCGATGACGGTGCGCTTGCGGGAAGAGACAGATCGATAGACAGAGGGAGACAACTCGAAAGAGGGGTCTCCCTCCTGCAGTGCAGAAAGTTCAGGATGGGGGGAGCGTTTGGATTACAAAGAAAAAACAATCAGTTATTACAACGAACATTCGGAAGAATTCATTGCTGCGACAAGTCGTCTGAATATGTCGTACTGTTATGCGATGTTTGAGCATTATCTGAAACAAGGGGCAAGCATTTTGGATCTGGGGTGCGGTTCCGGAAGGGACTGCCTGTATTTTAGGACACGTGGTTATGCAGTGACAGGGCTGGATGCGTCGGTCCGCATGTGCGAAGCGGCAGCCGCGCTGTCGAATGTTCCGATTTTTTGTATGCGGTTTGACGAGATGAAGTATGAGGGGGAGTTTGACGGCATTTGGGCCTGCGCTTCCCTTTTGCACGTGTCGAAAGAAGAACTGCCGGATTTGCTGCGCAAGATCAGCAAAGCGTTACGGCCGGGAGGCGTATTGTATGTCTCCTTTAAGAGCGGAAGAGGGGAATGCGAGAGCAACGGACGGTATTTTAACTACTATCTGAATGAACTGGATTTGCGGACCGTGTTCTGCATGGAGAATGGACTCAGGCCGCTGGAATATTTTAAGACGCGGGATGTGAGAAATCAGCGCTTTGGCGAGACATGGGTCAATCTGATCTGCCGAAAAGCGTGAGCGGGAGAGCGAATTCGCGGGAGACAATCGGATCGGGGAAGGAATCCTTCCCGATCCGGTCGTCGGACCGTTTATTTTTTTATTTTCGCCCGATCCAGCGCGTGCTCCACTGCCTCAAGCAGCAGCATGGAAGTGTATTTCATGTCATCGGTATATGTGACATCGTCCGGAGACTGCCCGTTTACGATTTGCAGAGAAATGTTGTCGATGGCGTTTTCCACCAGCGGATACAGTGTCGTGATCGCCTCATCCAGATGGACGAGCCGCACAGAGCGGATGCGGCTGGCATCTACCGTCACTTCTACATCCAGAGAACGGGTTCCAAGGGAAATGGAGGAGGTGTAAATGCCCGGTATGTAGACGCTCTCCCGGGTATCGGCATCCGGCTCTTTTTGCGGGCGGAACATACAGTACAAAAGGACGAGCAGCACGATTCCGAGAATCAGGAAAATTGCAGTATAGACCAGTTCTTTCATCTTCAATACAACAATTTTTGTCTTCGAACTCATAGAGACTCCTTTCATAAAATGTCGGGGATTGGTATCCCTACATTTTATGAAAAAAGAGAGGAAAGTATTCACGACAGAGGGCGGCGTTGACAGGATTGCCGCCCGGGTGGTAAAATAAAAATCAACCAAAGCGCAAAAAAGGAATCAGCAAGAGGAAGGAAGTGTCGTATGTCCCTTCGTTTTATTTATGGAAATGCGATTTCTGTGAAATCGTCCCGCGCGTATGCGTTTGTCATAGAGGAATCGGAGCGCCATCCGGAGTGGATGTATCAGGTCATTGTGCCGGAGCAGGCCACGCTCCTGATGCAGCAGCAGATGCTGCGTTTGCACCCGCGAAAGAGCCTGAGAAATATTGATGTTGTGAGCTTTAACCGGCTGGCGTACCGTGTGATGGAGGAAATTCACGAGCCGTCGCCGCATATTCTGGATGACACCGGCAAATCGATGATTTTGCGTAAAATTGCGGCGCACATAGCGGATTCTCTGGAGGTGTTTACGGGGAATCTGTCCCGCAGGGGATTTATGGAGCAGCTCAAATCCATTCTCTCAGAATTTCTGCAATATGGGGTGATGCCGGATCAGCTTGGACAGATTGCAAAGCAGCTGGAGGAGCAGCCGCTCCTTCAGCGGAAACTGCGGGATTTGCAAAAGCTCTATGCGGCATTTCGGGAGACGATGGGATCCGGACAGATTGCCGCGGAAGAGCTTTTGCTTCTTCTGTGCGGATGGATGGAGAAATCGGAGCAGGTTCGTAACAGCATTTTTGTACTGGACGGTTTTACCGGCTTTACTCCGGTGCAGTACCAGATTTTGGAACTCCTTCTGCGATACGCCAGGGAGGTCCATGTCGTGCTGACGGCAGATCCGAAGGAAAACCTATGGAAGATTTCCGGGGAATATGAACGCTTCTATATGAGCAAGACGATGGCCTGCCGGCTTGGAAAAATGGCGGATCAGCTGGGCATCCGTGTGGATCCTCCGCTCATTGTGACAGAATCGAGGCCAACGGCGGACGCGCTCCGGGCACTAGAAGCCGGATTGTTTCGCTATCCGCTCATCCCGTACGAGGACGATCAGGATGCCGTCCGCATCTGCCGTGCCAGGACACCCCGGAAGGAAGTGCAGTATGTGCTGGGGCAGATTCTGACACTTGTGCGAAAGGAACATTACCGCTACGCTCAGATTGCCGTCATATGCGGGGACATGGGGACGTATGTACCGCTCATCCGGCAAGTGTTTGGAAACGTAGAGATTCCGCTGTTTGTGGATGAAAAAAAGGATTTGCTCCACAACCCGCTTGTGGAACTCATCCGGGGCGTACTGGAAATGATCGAAGAAGACTTTTCCTATGAGTCGGTATTCCACTGCGTCCGAAATGCGCTGTATCCGGAAAGGCGAAGCCGGATCGATGCTCTGGAAAATTATGTGAAAGCGCTTGGCGTTCGCGGGAGCAGCAGATGGAAAAAGGAGTGGACAAGGGATTACAAAGGAAGGCCAGCTGAGCCGGATCTGGCCGAGCTGAATGAAGTCCGAAAGCGAATCGGTGAGCGGATCTTTCCTCTGCGGGAGGCTTTTTCGGAAAAGAGATCGGTAAAGCAGGTTACGGTCTGTCTCTATGAATTTCTTGATCAGATTGGGGCGGAGCAAACGCTGGCTTCTATGGCCGATTCTTTCCGCCAGCAGGGAGAGATGATGCTGGAAAAGGAGTATGTGCAGTGCTTTGAAAAAGTGATGTCGATGCTCGATCAGATGGTCGATGTGATGGGCGATGAAGTGGTCAGCCTGTCCGATTACAGAGACATCCTCGATTCCGGCTTTGAGAATTTGCAGGTCGGTCTCATCCCGCCTGCCATTGACCGGCTCGTGATCGGAGATATGGAGCGAACCCGTCTGGAAGGAATCCGGGCGCTCTTTTTGCTGGGCGTCAATGAGGGCATTTTTCCGTCCGGCCAGGAAAAGGGCGGATTGCTGTCGGATCTGGACCGGGAACGCCTCAAAGCGCTCGACTTTGAGCTGGCGCCGACGGGAAGAGAGGAAAGTTTTACCCAGAAGTATTACCTGTATCTGATGATGACAAAGCCGTCCCGGTATTTGTTTCTCTCCTACGCATCGCTGTCCGGGGAGGGAAAATCACTTCGGCCTTCTTATCTCATCGGGACGCTGAAGAAACTGTTCCCGCGCCAGAAAGAGTCGGTGCCGGGGGAACTTGCGGCAAAGGAAGGCGGACAATCGATGGTGATGACAAAAGACAACAGTCTGCCGCTCCTTCTGGATGCCATTCGCCAATACGACAAAGACCCTTCGGTAGACTGGTGGAGGGACTTGTATACCTGGTATTACACGCACGAACCGTACCGCGAGCAGCTGTTTTGCGCGCTGGAAGGGATGTTTGCCTCTTATGAGCGAGAGTACCTGCCGCGGCCGCTGGCGGCGCAGCTCTTTGGACTTCACCCGCAAAACAGCGTCACGAGGCTGGAGCGCTTTGCCGGGTGCGCGTACGCGCATTTTCTGGCCTACGGGCTGAAGCTAAGGGAGAGGGAGGAATATGAGCTGGAAGCGATGGATTATGGAAATATTTTTCACAGCTCCATCGAACTGTTCTTCCGCCTTCTGGAGGAGCGGGGCATTGCCTGGCGCCTTATGACAGATGAGCAGCGCACCGCGCTTGTGCGGGAGAGCGTCGGACAGGTGACGATGGAGTATGGAAATACGATTTTGCAGAGTTCGGCGCGAAATCAATACCTGGCAAAGCGTCTCGAGAAAATGACGGACCGCACCATCTGGGCGCTGACAAAGCAGATGCGGGCGGGGAGCTTCGAGTCAAAAGGGAGCGAAGTCTTCTTCTCGACGCTGTACCACACGCCATCGCTTCGCCTCGATGTCGGAGCGGGAATGCATATGGACTTTCAGGGGCGCATTGACCGTCTGGATCTGTTCCGGGAAGAAAACCGCGTCTATGTGAAAATCATTGACTACAAATCCGGAGGGACATCGTTTGACTTGACAAAACTGTACTACGGATTGCAGCTGCAGCTGATTCTCTACCTTGCGGCGGCGATGGAGATGGAGCAGCGGCAAAATCCAAAAACAGAGGTTGTACCTGCCGGTATCTACTATTATCAGATGAAAAATCCGCTTGTGGAGGCATCGGATCTGGAGGGCATCCTCTTGGATGACCCGAAAGAGCAGTCTCATCTGGAGGAAAGTGCCAGGGAAGCGGCTGAGGCTGCGATGCTGGAAGAACTGCGCATGGACGGGCTCTCCAATGAGGATCCCCGGATTTTGCAGCTGATTGACCACACGCCGGGGAAAAAGTCCTTTGTCGTAAAAAATCTCGTTCGCGGAGAAGACGGCAGCGCCGGCGGGCGCTCTCAGGTTGCCTCCTCCCGCCAGATCAAGCAGCTGTGCCGCTACGGAAAAGACAAGGCGCAGGACCTTGGAACTGAGATGATGGAGGGCAGCATTCCGGTCAATCCGTATGAGTACCGGGGAAAAACGGCATGTGATTTCTGCGAATACCGGGGTGTGTGCGGGTTTGACATAGGAATTGAAGGATTTTCCTACCGGAGACTTCACCCGATGGATCCAGAGGAAATGTGGAACGATTTGAGAGAGCGCGAGACGCCGGATGAGCGGGAAGACGAATCGCAGCCGTAAGCGAAAAAATGGACGGAGAGATTGGGGAGGAGTAAGATGGGTATTTCATGGACAGAAGAGCAGCAGCGCGTGATTTCGCTTGGAAGCAGAAATATTTTGGTGGCGGCTGCAGCCGGAAGCGGAAAGACCGCTGTTTTGGTGGAGCGGATCATTGAGAAAATTTGCAGCCCCCAAAATCCCGTGGATCTGGACCGCCTGCTTGTTGTGACATTTACCAATGCGGCAGCGGCGGAAATGCGCCAGAGAATCGGGGAGGCCATCGAGGCAAAGGTGGAGACAGAGCCGGACAACCCGCATCTTTTGCGCCAGCTGACGCTGATTCATCATGCGCCGATTACGACGATCCACAGTTTCTGTCTGTCGGTGATCCGCAACTATTTTCATACGATCGATCTGGATCCTGCGTTTCGCATCGGGGATGAGGGGGAGTTGAAACTTTTGCAGGAAGATGTGGCCGCACAGCTGCTGGAACGCCACTACAAAGATCCGGAGGAAAACTTCGAGGCGTTTGTCGATCTTTTTGCTTCCGGAAAAGACGACAGTAGCATTGCCGAGATGATTCGCAAATTGTATCTCTTCTCTCAAAGCTATCCCTGGCCGAAAGAGTGGCTGGAAGAGTGCGCAGGAAACTATGAGATAGAGAATGAAAAACAGCTTGCACAGACGCCGTGGATGAAATTCTTTCTGGAGTATTACCGGAGTGAGATGCGGGAGTTTGCGCTGCTGTATGAGGAGCTTTTGGCGCTGTGCGAAAAAGAGGGGGGACCTGCGCCGTATCTTGCAGTTTTCTCGGGGGAGGCCGAATGCATTCGCTGCGCACAGAAGGCGGACTCGTATGAGGAGGCATGGCGCAGCATTCAGACAGTGACATTTGGGCGGAAACCGCGCAAGAAGAAAACCGATCTGTTTGAGGAGGCGATCGAGAAGCGGGTGGTTGGACTTCGGGATCAGGTAAAAGACGGAATCAAGTCGATGAAGAAAAATTATTTTTCCAGAACGCCGCAGCAGATGGCGGAGGACATCCGCCGTGCGGCACCCTTTGCACAGGTGCTGACGCAGCTGACGATAGAATTTGGGGAAGCCTACACGCTGGCGAAACGGAAGAAAAATCTCCTCGACTTTGGAGATCTGGAGCATCTGGCCCTCGACATTTTGACAGAAAAACGGGATGGAAAGAACGTTCCGAGCGCTGTCGCAGATCAATACAGCAAACATTTTGCAGAGATTTTGGTGGATGAATATCAGGACAGCAATTATGTGCAGGAGGCGCTGATTCAAAGTCTTTCCGGAGAGCGGTTCGGGCGTCCCAATGTGCTGATGGTCGGGGACGTGAAGCAGAGCATTTATCAATTTCGTCTCGCGAAGCCGGAACTTTTCCTGGAAAAATACAAGACATATTCAACAGAGGAGAGCGACCGGCAAAAAATTGAACTGCACCAGAATTTCAGAAGCCGGGCTTCTGTGTTAAAGGGAGTCAACTTCCTATTCTATCAGATTATGAGAGCGCCGCTCGGAGGCATTGCATACACAAAAGAGACAGCGCTTCATCCCGGGCTTGTCTATGCCGATGCCGGGGGAGCGCTGGAATCGCGCACGGGAGGGCCAGTGGAAGGTCTTCTGATGGAGACGCCTTCCACAGGGCCGGATGAGCGATACCGGCAGACGGGAGAGAGCGAAATGGCTGCGGAAGATCTGACGGAGCGGGAATGGGAGGCGAGGATGGTCGGGGAGCGGATCCTCGCATTGACCGACCCGACTGCGGGGCAGATGGTGTGGGACAAAGAGAAAAATGGGTATCGGGCAGCGCAGCTTCGGGACATTGTCATCTTGCTGCGCACAATGTCCGGCTGGGCAGAGCCCTTTGTCAATACACTGATGGGGATGGGAATCTCTGCCTGCGCAGAGTCGAGAAGCGGATATTTTACGACTGTGGAAGTGCGGACGGTCTTGAACTTTTTGCGGATTATCGACAATCCGATGCAGGACATTCCGCTGGCTGCTGTGCTTCACTCCCCGATCGGAACCTTCACATCGCAGGAACTGGCATGGATCAAAGCGTCATACCCGCCGGAGCGGGAGGGAGGGCTGTGGGAAGCGGTCATCTTTCGCCTGGAGCATTCGCAAAATCAGGCAATCGACGAAAAGCTGCGCCGCTTTTGGGAGCAGCTGGAACAATTTCGGGATCAGGCATCGTATCAGGGAATGCATGACCTGCTTTTGGACGTGCTTCAGAAAACGGGATATTATGATTATGTCTCCCTGATGCCCGGCGGAGAGCGAAGACGGGCAAATCTGGATATGTTGCTGCAAAAAGCGCTGACATATGAGACGACAAGTTATCGGGGCGTGTTCCATTTTGTCCGCTACATTGAAAAACTCCAGAAGTTTGATGTGGACTTTGGGGAGGCCTCTGTCGTCGGGGAACAGGAAAATACAGTGCGCATTATGAGCATCCACAAGAGCAAGGGGCTGGAGTTTCCCATTGTAATTTTGGCCGGTATCGCAAAGCCATTTAACAGACAGGATGCAAACAAGAAAATCCTGATGCACCCGGACTTTGGAATCGGCATGGATGCGGTCAATCCCGAACTGCGTACGAAGACGCCGACACTTTTGAAAAAGGCAATCCAGAAAAAAATGATGCTCGACAATTCCGGGGAGGAACTGCGGATTTTGTATGTGGCGCTGACCCGGGCAAAAGAAAAACTGATCGTAAGCGGCGCAAAAAAGAATTTGACGGAATGGATGTCCAGGCGGATGGACGGCGCGCTGGGCGCGAGCATCTCCCAGGAAACGCTAAATCAGGCGTCCTCCTATCTGGAATTTCTCCTCCCTGCACTTTGCAGGCATCGGGCGTCCGTGCCGATCTGGGAGCGCGTTCTCTTGCCGCCTCCGGTGGAAAACAACTGGTATGACGGACAAAATCTGAAAAAGAGCAAGTGGGATGCGTGGATGGAGATGGAGGAGGACGATTACGACCGGCTGTTTCTGGTGACATTGTGGAGCGCGGATGCCCTTTCCGAGCAGAGTTTCCGGAAGGAGCAAAAAAGAGCCGTTCAGAGAGAGGAGTTTTATGAATGGGACACGCACAAAGTATGGGATCCGCCGTTTGTAAGGGAGATTGAGGAGAAATTTTCATATCGCTACCGCTACGACAAACTCTCCCGAATTCACGCTACAATGTCAGTGTCGGAACTGAAAAAAGAAAGTCAGGCACAGGAAGAGGCCGCTGTGATGTATCCGCTGGCCGGGGAAGAGGAGAAGACGATTCCCCGCTTTATGATGGATCAGGAGGCGGATGTCTCTCCCTCCGTGAGAGGGACAATCTATCACCGGGTGATGGAGGAAGTGCGCTTTGAGCCGGTGATGAGCGAAGCTTCAATCCGGACGCAGATGGCGGAAATGGTGCGCAAAGGACGGCTGACGGAACAGGAGGCAGCAATTGTCCGTCTGAAAAAAATAATGAATTTTTTCACCTCGGCGCTCTATCCGAGACTATACGCCGCCGATCAAAACGGTCTGCTCTTTCGGGAGCAGCGCTTTATCGCTGCCATCTCCCCGGAGGAGATACAGATAGAGGGGGAAGAAGACCTCCCAGTGGCAGATCCGACCCGATCGGATCACCCATTTGCCATGATCCAGGGAATCATCGACTTGTATTTTGAGGAGGAAGACGGGATTGTGCTGATGGATTACAAGACAGACCGGGTATCCAAAGAGGAAGAGCTGACTGCGCGTTATCAGGTACAGCTGGATTGTTACGAGAGGGCACTGGAACAGATGACCGGAAAAAAAGTAAAGGAGCGATACTTATATTCTTTTGCGATGGAGAAATGGATCCGTGCGTAACTTTCCGGCAGACAGAGGGAGAGAGAAAGAGAAGGTGAATGCGAATGATACGGATTGGAATCTGCGATGATGAAAAAATGGTGCGCGAACAGACTGCGCATGTATGCCGCCGGTTTTTCGGGGAGAAGGGAGAAAAAACAGAGATCGTCTGTTTTGCCTCCGGGGAGGAGGCAATCCGATTCCCGGAATTCCTCGACATTCTGATTCTGGACATTGAAATGAGCCTGATGAGCGGAATTCAGGTCAAAAACCGTCTGGAATACCAAAACTGCGCCACGAAAATTATGTTCCTCAGCAGCCATGAGGAACAGATGCCGGAGGCGTTTGGTCTAAACGTCTGTGCATTTCTCAAAAAACCGCTTCAGCCGCAGAAGCTGTTGGAACAGATGGAGCGCGTGTGGAGCAAAGCAGAGGACGGGAAGCGATACGAAATCGACACGGAGATGGGGCGGTTGAGAATACCCGTTCAAAACATTTTGTACGTAACAGTGGACAAACACTACTGTGAACTGGTCTGTATGGATCGGAGAATCAAAATCCGCAAAAACATCCAGCAGATAGAAGAAGAGTTAAACCATCCGCTGTTTTTCCGGTGCCATCGCAGCTACCTGATCAACCTTTATCAGATTGATCAGCTCCGGGATGACGCAGTCATGATGAACGGCGACATCGTTCTTGTAAGCCGGGCAAATAGAAAGGCGATGCGGGAAAAATACAGCGCATTTGTACAGCAACAGGTGGAACAGCAATGGACAATGTAATTTTCCTGCAGGGAACGCTCCGAGAATTCTTCGAACTGGGCGTAATATATATGATTCTATACTGTGTGTTTTTGGAAGAGCTCCGATTCCGCTCTATCTGGAAGGGACTTCTGCTTCTCATCATTCCGAGCATCCTTGTAGGGGCGTTAAGAGGGATGGGGGAGGTGTTTGGGAGTTTGATCGTGGATCTGATTACAGCGATTTGGCTTGCTATTTTCCTCATAAAAGGAAAGATATCCAGAAAAATATTGGCATTCTCGGTAGGATACTTCGGGGCATCTTCGATTTTTCAGATAAATATAACCACGTTAGGAATAATTTTAGGAGTCGAACCACAGACTGTCAGAACGTATGATATGATAAACTTAGTGTGGGCGATATTGGCATTTTTGCTTACAAGTGCTTTTGCTTGGCTTCGAAGTAAGCATTCATTTGGCAAAATGCCTGGTTATCATCTGATGATTCTCAGTCTGATCTGTCTGTTCTGCTCCATTTTATTCGGATACATGATTGGAGGGGGTGGACACCTGGAACTATTTACGCAGTATATGATGCTGTTTGTTCAGGTTTCGTTTCTTTCCCTGGGGATTGGTTTTGTGCTGGTTGACTATGCCCGCGTCCGATATCGAAGAGAGAACGGGCTAAAAGAGCAATATGTGGATGTGTGCAGGAGCTACTACGAAGAAATCCGCCGGAACAATCGGGAGGCAAGGATGCTGCGCCACGATATGCGGCATCACCTGGCGGTGATGGAATGCCTCTGCCAGCAGAAGCGCTATGAAGAGCTGGAGCATTACATAGAGGGTGCGGGGGAAACGGTAGATCGCGGCATGGGAACGATTCCAAATGTGGGCGATGAAGTGCTGAATGCCGTTTTGTTTCAAAACATACGGGAGGCGGAAAAAAAACAGATTAAAGTATCTTATACTGGGTTTGTCCAGGAAAGAATGCCGATAACTTCGTTTGACCTTTGTGCCATTGTCTCCAATCTGCTCAGCAATGCCATTGAGTATGGAGAGCGCTGCGGGATTGAGAAGGTTTCCTTCTACATCGGGATGTTTCGGGACAACCTTGTGATTCGTGTTGTCAATCCGGTGAAGGAGCAGATAGACCCGAAGAAGCTGTATGGAATTACATCCAAAAAGAACCGGAATCGCCATGGACTCGGACTGGACAGCGTGCGGGAGACTGTGGAAAAGTATCAGGGGACACTTCAGCTGGAGTGCAAAAATATGCAGTTTTCTGCTACTGTTCTAATTGCTTCCAATGGTGGAAAAATGAAGGAGACTCTTTTATAAAATGTGAAGCCACCATTTATGCCAAAAAATAACCACTTATGCCAGCACGATTGAAAAGTAAGGTAAAATGTAGTATTTTTCTTATATAATAATGAGGGTAAATAAATACAGCATAAAAAGGAGGGTCGAGGAACATGATTCAATTATACAACTTAGTTGAATTACTAATATGGTTGTTTAATTGGACATGATGCTTATCATCTGATATTTACAAAGAAGTCATAGTTTTAAATTTGGGTTAGGAAAAAGGGAAGAAGGAAGCAGCTGTCCGGCTGCTTTTTTCTTTTTCAATAGAGATGTGTTATAGATCTTGAAGAATTGTGCAAGAAAGTGCAGGAATGCTCTGCTATAGTAGGAAAAAGAAAAACGAGAGGAGATCAAAGATGGAAGCAAGATCTTACAAGAAAAATCTATTTCACCTTACCTGGCCGATTTTCTGTGAGTCGGTTCTCTACTCGATTGTTGGAAGTATGGATGTCATGATGTTGTCCGGATATTCAGACCATGCGGTAGGGGCAGTAGGTGTTGCCAATCAGATTCTGTTTCTTTTTCAGGTTATTTCAAATATTATTACAGCGGGAACCGGCATTCTCTGTGCTCAGTATATCGGGGCGGGAAGAGGGGTAAGGGATAAAATGTCTCTCATCATAGCGGCGTTGTGTATGAATGGAATTCTTGGGATGGTGTGCAGCCTTATGGTTGTCGCAGGGGCGGATGTGATTTTGCACGGAATGAATCTTTCGGATGAGTTGTACGTCTACGGAAAGCAGTATCTGAGCATTGTGGGTGGTTTTCTGTTTGTTCAAATGATTGCCATGACGTTTTCCACGTTGATTCGTGCTCACGGAAAGACGAAGGCGGCCATGTATTTTTCTATTGTCATGAATGGAACGAACTTCGTCTTAAATTACATTTGGATTTACGGAAAGTTTGGCGCCCCCGCGATGGGAGCTGCCGGAGCTGCGGCGGCAACCGTGGTCAGCAAGTTGGTCTGCTGTATTTTGGCCGGCGGATATCTGTATTTCGCTGTTCTTTCGGACGGGGATTCGTATTCGGTAGACTGGAAGAAGGTGAAGGAAAGCGTTCGCTCTATTCTTGCATATGGAAGTCCTGCTGCGGGAGAACAGATTTCTTACACGCTGTCCAAATTGGTGGTAATGATGATGGTGACATCGCTTGGAACGATCGCGGTCAATACATATTCTTATGTCAATACTGTTGTGGGATATGTCTATCTGTTCGCCATGGCCATCGGACAGGGGACGTCTATTTTGATCGGATGGGCGGTTGGAAAATCGCAGCTGGAAGAAGCAAAGGATGTCTGTAGATTTTCCCTTCGGTGTTCCTTCCTGATTTCTCTTGTGACAGTCGGATGCCTGTGTGCCATGCGTCAGGAAATCCTTGGACTGTTCACCGAAGACCCCGCTATTCTTGCAATGGGATCTTCGGTGATTCTCTCTGATATTCTTCTGGAGATTGGGCGAAGCAGAAATCTTGTCCTTGTAAATGCGCTGCGCGCTGCGGGGGATGTGCGTTTTCCCCTTCGGATCGGCCTGTTCTCCATGTGGTTTTTCAGTGTGGGAATGTCCTGGGTTCTTGGAATCGCACTTGACTGGAAGCTGGTCGGCATATGGATTGCCCTTGGGTTGGACGAGTGCTTTCGGGCTGTGGGAATGCAGATCCGATGGAAACGAGGACGGTGGATGCAGTACGCAGCGGAGGAAACGAAAATCGCGGCCTGTGCATATCCTACGGAATGAGCATGACCAACGTTCCCGCAACGGTTGCAGCCAGTCCGAGCGAGGCCTTCTTTGTCAGCTTTTCCCGGAACACGATATAAGAAAAGGCCACTGTCACGAGGATGCTCAGCTTGTCGATTGGAATGACAATGCTGGCTGGACCGTCCTGGAGTGCCCGGTAGTAGCAGAGCCAGGAGGCTCCGGTCGCCAGACCGGACAGGCAGATAAATCCGAATTCTTTTTTGGGAATGAATCGAAGCATTTGACGCTTTTGGGTTACAAACACCATTGCCCATGCCATAAGGAGCACCACACCGGTGCGGATGGCGGTGCCCAGATTGGACTCCACGCCGGAAATACCTGCTTTTCCTAAGATCGAGGTCAGACTGGCAAATATCGCAGAGCCAAAAGCATAGAAAAGCCAGCTCTGGCCTTTGGCTTTGCGGCCGATATTTTCTTTTTTCTCAATCATGAGGTACGTACCTGCAGCAATGAGAACGACCCCGATTCCCATTTGCCAGCTGATTGGCTCCTGCAAAAGGAGGAAAGCCAGCAGAATGCTCAGAACCGTACTGGATTTATCAATGGGAACGACTTTGTTGATGTCGCCAAGCTGCAGCGCTCTAAAATAGCAGAGCCACGATGCCCCGGTTGCCAGGCCGGATAAAAGCAGAAACAAAAGTGTCTTCCCGCCAATCACCCGAAGATGCTCCTGGGAGCCGGTAACGAACACCATCAGCCAGGAAAAAATCAGCACCACAATGGTGCGGATTGCGGTGGCGACGGTGGAATCGGTTTTTTGGATGCCGCACTTTGCCAGAATTGAGGTTACCCCCGCAAAGAAGGCGGAGCCAAACGCAAATAGTATCCACATAGATTTCACCTCCCGGCCGCTGTCAGACGGTGTGCTGTTCTTTGTTTCCCGGCGAATCCCCTTCGCCTGCCGAGACGCTTGCTTTCCGGTAGGCGAGCGGTGTCGTGCCGTATTTTTTCTTGAAGGAACGGATAAAATACGAGTGATTTTCAAATCCGCATTCCTCGGAGATGGTCAGAACAGAGAGATTGGTGTGAATGAGCCGTGAGGCGGCCTGCTCCAACCGATACTGATTTACATATTGGATGTAACTTGTCCCGGTAAATGTTTTGAAAAATTTCATGAAATAGGAGGCGCTGAATCCGCACAGGTCTGCGGCTTTTGAGACTGTCAAAGGTTCCATATAATGCTCCTCCAGAAATTGCAGAACAAGTTTCATTTTATCGACATAAAACATTTTGTCGGAGGAGGCGGGTGTCTCGATTTTCAGTTCTTCCAGGTAATAAAACAGAAGGAAAAGCTGGCCTTTGATGAAGAGCTCCGTACCGTTTCCAAGGGTCATATGGCGCTTGAAAAAGGGAGTCAGACAGCGCAGCAAATTCAGATATTGGGGATGTTCCGGCGAGATCCGAAGAGGAATCCGAAACCGCTGCGTTTCGTATGGCTTCAGGTAACTCTGGCTGCAGTAGTCCGACCCGGCGTCGCTCATCAGCAATCGGAGATGGAACAGAATATTAAAGTAGGAGAAGGTGTGCTGATCGCGCTGGGACATTGCATGCAAGTCTCCGGGCATGAAGAAAAAGAGATCCCCTTCGCTGGCCTCCTCGGCGGCGCCGTTTAAGGTGACAGTGCCCTTTCCGCGCAGGACGTAGATGATCTCCACTTCCTCGTGCCAGTGGAGAGGATAGGAAGTGAACATATCCGGAATTCTTCCATAATATACGGCAAATGGGAAATGTACTTTCCCATGCTGCTTTGCTTCGTGATATCGATTGTAGTTTTCGATTGGCATAGGGGAGGCTCCTTTCAGGAAATACCGTAGGATTGTGCTATTGTTTTGCGAATATACTGCAAGAATTATACCGTAAAAAGAGGTATCATGCAATCACAGAATTAAAAGAAAGGGGAATGAATGTGAATCCTGCATCAATTTACCACAGAACAGACGGGAATCTTTGCTACGCACTGGACGAGGAGCGGCTGATGATCCGGATCCGGACCGGATATGACGTTGAGCGCGTAATTCTTGTCTATGGGGATCCTTACCTGGCAGGAATTGCCGGAGGGGCAGAGCATTGGAGCGGGGAGCGCCTGGAGATGACGCACTGCACCCGCCTGAAATACCAATTGCTCTGGAGCGTGGTGGTGAAACCGGAGGCAAAGCGCTGCAAATATTATTTTGAGCTCGTGTCTGGGGATGAGACTTGGTACTACTTTGAAAATGATTTTCTGACAAAGGAGCAGATGGAGCAGGACGGGAGGATGTTCCAGTACTTCATCTTTCCCTGGATGAACGCGGCTGACTTGACCCGGGTTCCGAAGTGGGTAAAAAATGTCGTCTGGTATCAAATCTTTCCTGACCGGTTTTGCAATGGAAATCCGGCCCGCAATCCGCAAAACGTATCGCAATGGGAGACGAGAACACCGGGGCGAAGCGAAGTGTTCGGGGGAGATTTAGAAGGCATTATGGAGAAGATTCCGTATCTGAAAGACTTGGGAATTGGGGGCGTCTACCTCAATCCGGTTTTTTTGGCCCGTTCAAACCACAAATATGATACGATTGACTATGAGATTGTGGATCCGGAGTTCGGAGACAATCAGACATTGAAGGAATTGATCCGGCAGCTGCACGAGGCAGGAATTCGGGTGATGATGGACGGCGTGTTCAATCATTGCGGATTTTTGTTTGCCCCGTGGCAGGATGTGCTCCGGAATGGCCCGAAATCTCGCTACTATCACTGGTTTATGGTCAATCGGTGGCCGTTTGCCAAAGAAGAATTCTCCACAAGGGGAGGCCAGTTTTACTCGTTCGCCTTTTTTGCGGGAATGCCGAAGCTAAATACCAATCATCCGGAAGTGGCGTCGTACTTCATTCGGCTCTGCCGGAAATGGGTGGAGGAATATGAGGTAGACGGAATCCGCTTCGATGTGGGAAATGAAGTGTCTCATGCATTCCTAAAGCAGCTGCGCCTGGAGCTAAAGCGGATCAACCCGGACGTCTATCTTCTGGGGGAAATCTGGCATGACTCCATTTCCTGGATGAGGGGAGATGAGTATGACAGCGTCATGAACTATCCGTTTGTCAGCAGCATCAATGAATTCTGGCTGGACCCGGGCGCAGACCGCAGGGAACTGGAATATGCGGTGAACCGCTGTTTCTCCATGTATCAGAAACAGCAGACAGAGATACTCTTTAACCTTTTGGATTCGCATGATACGGACCGGCTGTTTACCCGCGTGGGAGAAAATCGGGATATTTTCTATCAGCAGCTTGTTATGCTCCTTACAATGCCGGGAAGTCCGTGCATTTATTATGGAACAGAAGTTGCTTTGCCGGGGGGACACGATCCGGACTGCCGGCGCTGTATGCCGTGGGAGGAAATTGCATCCGGACAGCACGATACGTCTCTACTCTTTGTGAAAACGCTGATTGGACTTCGAAAGGCGCTTCCCGCCTGCCGCAGCATGAACATCCGATTCCTCTATGAAACCGACAATGACAGACTCCTCTCCTATGAGAAGGAAGGGGAGGACGGATCCCGGATTCGGGTGATGTTAAACTGCTCCCAGAAGGCACAGCCGCTGGCTCCTTCTGGCGCGGTTGTGTTTTCCAACCGGTGGGACGGGAAAGTATTGGATCGGGACGGATTTTTGATTCTACGGCTCCCAGGGGTTTTCCTGAGCGGTCAGATAACCAACGGTGAGAGCGCCAAAACAGAAAAAGAAAAATAGTACAATAATTTCCATAGCAATCTCCTTGAAATAATGGATGGATCGGAAAACCTGTCAGACGTCCGCGCGCAAGTGCAGCGGCCGCCTGGCGGGTTTTTCGCATTCTGATAGTAGTATAGGGAAAAAAGCAGGGATTTATGCGGAAGAGCGCCCGAACGAAAAAGATGTACAGGCAATGTCCGTTAAAAAAAAGAGGGAATGTCGATTGTGGAATAAAAATATAAAGAAAATAGAAAGAAAAGCGGCAAAAAATATGAAAGAGCAGGCATTGTATCAGGGGCTTGTGGGAATTCTCACCTCGGAATATGCGCAGGGAGAAGGCGGATACTATCTCGTCTACCGTGTCCCGCGAGAAGGCTGGAGCGTGCGCAAACTCGATGGAATTCCGGAATACGCAGAGCGCAGCGCAGAATGGAACGAGGAGTGGAATGTCTGGTAACTTGCGCTGAGGAAAGAACAATAAAATAGGATAGGAAACGTGCAGTGAGCAGCAATGTTGCGAGCTGTGCGGAAGCGCAATCGGATCGGGGAGGAATCTTTCCGATCCGATTGCGGCTGCGGATAAAAATGGGGCGCAGGAGCCATTGTCAGCAGGAGAGGAAAAATCTAAAAAAGTGCTTGCAATTTGTTTGATGATGTGGTATAGTATAATGGCTGTGGCATGATAGCGATGAAGCGTGAGGTTGCGGCTCAGAAAAGAATATAATCTGAGACCGGTTTTCCGTGGAGCGAATGTCAAGTTAGGAAACTGGCGGCAAGTCACTGTACAACATACAATCATACATTTCGTGTTTGGGAGAGTAGCGGGATTCTGTGAAGAAGCAGGATACGCACGGGTAAGTGTACAGTCACCACTTGTCGTACTTCGGTTAAAAGGTGCGAATAAGGAGGCGGCTTTTTTTATGGCAAATCAGGTAATGAGAATTACGCTCAAGGCATATGATCATCAGTTGGTAGATCGCTCTGCCGGAAAGATTATTGAAACAGTAAAAAAGACAGGATCAAAGGTGAGCGGACCAGTGCCGTTACCGACGAAAAAAGAAGTGGTAACGATTCTTCGTGCAGTCCACAAGTATAAGGACTCCAGAGAGCAGTTTGAACAGAGAACACATAAGAGATTGATCGACATCATCTCTCCGAGCCAGAAGACAGTAGATGCGCTGTCCAGACTCGAAATGCCGGCAGGCGTATTCATCGACATTAAGATGAAGACAAAATAAGTTCGTGGAAGCGATTTTATTTTAGCAGATTTGATTCGGCAAGGCAGGAGAAAATAGAAAATACATTGCCTTGTGAAGTAGAGTAAGAAATCCTGAATTGGTTGATATAGAAGCAGCAAATGAATGCGAAAGCGTATTTGTTCCACTTATATCTGCTGTTCTAGGATGATTGGGAATCCCCCAATCCGCTGTAGATTAACAGGAGGTAAAAGAATGAAGAAAGCGATTTTAGCAACAAAGATCGGAATGACCCAGATTTTCGATGAGACGGGCGCTTTGATTCCGGTAACCGTACTGCAGGCAGGTCCCTGCGTCGTAACACAGGTAAAGACGGTAGAAAATGACGGTTACAGCGCCGTACAGGTTGGCTACATGGACAAGAGATCCAAGCTGGTGAACAAGCCTGTAAAAGGAGTTTTTGACAAGGCTGGAGTATCCTATAAGAGATATATCCGCGAATTCAAACTGGAAGATGCAGAAAATTACAAGGTTGCACAGGAGATCAAGGCAGATATTTTTGCGGCTGGAGACAAGGTTGACGCATCTGCGATTTCCAAGGGACATGGATTCCAGGGTGCAATCAAGAGACACGGACAGTCCAGAGGACCGATGGCTCACGGTTCCAAGTTCCACCGTCATGCTGGTTCCAACGGCTCTGCAACGACTCCGGGCCGTGTGTTCAAAGGCAAGCATATGCCAGGTCAGATGGGCGGCGTAAAAGTTACCATTCAGAATCTGACCGTAGTTCAGGTCAATGCAGATCAGAATCTGATTCTGGTGAAGGGTGCAGTACCAGGACCGAAGAAGTGCTTAGTAACATTGAAAGAGACCGTAAAGGCAATCTAAGCTTTTACAGGAAAGGAGGACCACACAGATGGCAGTTGTATCTGTTTATAATATGCAGGGCGCTCAGGTTGGGGAGATGGAATTGAGCGATTCTATCTTCGGCGTAGCAATCAATGAGCATTTGGTAAAGATGGCTGTAACAAACCAGCTTGCAAACAATCGTCAGGGAACGCAGAAGGCAAAGACCCGCGCTGAGGTATCCGGAGGCGGAAGAAAGCCGTGGAAGCAAAAGGGAACTGGTCATGCCAGACAGGGAAGCATCCGTGCTCCTCAGTGGAAAGGCGGCGGCGTTGTGTTCGCTCCGGTTCCGAGAGACTACAGCTTTAAGATGAATAAAAAGGAAAAGAGAGCCGCTCTGTTTTCCGCTCTGACATCAAGAGTTCAGGAGTCCAAGTTTATTGTGCTGGACGAACTGGTTCTGGATGAGATCAAGACAAAGAAGTTCGTAGAAGTGATGAACAATCTGAACGTTTCCAAGGCGCTTGTTGTGCTGGATCAGAACGACAAGAATGTGATTTTGTCCGCTGCAAACGTTCCGACCGTCAAGACGGCTCAGACCAATACGATCAATGTATATGACATTTTGAAATACGACACAGTGGTTGCTACCAAGGCGGCTGTGGCTGCTATTGAGGAGGTATACAATGGCTGACATTAAATATTATGATGTAATCCTCAAACCGGTTGTTACGGAGAAGAGTATGAACCTGATGAGCGATAAGAAGTATACGTTCCTGGTTCATCCGGAATCCACAAAGAATATGATTGCGGATGCCGTAGAGAAAATGTTTCCTGGTACAAAAGTTGTTTCCGTCAACACGATGAACAATGTAGGAAAGAAGAAGAGACGGGGCATGACCGTTGGAAAGACCGCCAAGACAAAGAAGGCGATCGTAAAATTGTCTGCGGACAGCGCGGACATTGAAATTTTCGCAGGACTGTAAGAGGATCCGGCGAACGTTATACGCAGTACAAGCGTGATACCAAATCAGTAAAGGAGAACCTATCATGGGAATCAAGAAATATAACCCGTATACCCCTTCCAGAAGACATATGACTGGTTATGATTTCACTGAAATCACCGCATCCGCTCCGGAGAAGTCCCTGCTGGTTTCTTTGAAGAAGAAGGCCGGACGCAACAACCAGGGTAAGATCACCACAAGACATCATGGCGGTGGTTCCAAGAGAAAATACAGAATCATTGACTTTAAGAGAAATAGCAAGGACGGAATCGAGGCAACTGTTAAGACAATCGAGTACGATCCGAACAGAACAGCAAATATCGCGCTGATCTGCTATGCAGACGGCACAAAATCTTATATCATCGCTCCTGCCGGACTGAAGGTTGGCATGAAAGTGATGAGCGGTCCTCAGGCAGAAGCAAGACTGGGAAATTGCCTTCCTCTGGCTTCGATGCCGGTTGGTGCAGAAATCCACAACATTGAGCTGTATCCGGGAGCAGGCGCTCAGATGGTTCGCTCTGCTGGAGCATCTGCACAGCTGATGGCAAAGGAAGGAAAGTATGCAACGCTGAGACTTCCTTCTGGTGAAATGAGAATGGTTCCGATTCAGTGCCGTGCTACCATCGGTGTTGTAGGCAACGGGGAACACGCGCTGGTCAACTATGGTAAGGCAGGGCGCAAGCGCCACATGGGAATCAGACCTACGGTTCGCGGTTCTGTTATGAACCCCAATGACCATCCGCACGGTGGTGGTGAAGGAAAGGCTGGTATCGGTCGTCCGGGTCCGTGTACACCGTGGGGCAAGCCGGCACTTGGTCTGAAGACCAGAGGCCGCAAGCAGTCTGATAAGCTGATCGTAAGAAGAAGAGACGGAAAAGCTGTTAAGTAATAAACCAGAGCCATTCATAGTTGAATTTAGGAGGTAGAAGAATGAGCCGTTCACTGAAAAAGGGCCCTTTTGCGGATGAATCTTTATTAAAGAAGGTTGATGCAATGAACGCTTCCGGACACAAGCAGGTGATCAAAACCTGGTCCCGCCGTTCCACAATCTTCCCACAGATGGTTGGACATACAATCGCTGTTCACGATGGAAGAAAGCACGTTCCGGTTTATGTGACCGAAGATATGGTTGGACATAAGCTTGGTGAATTCGTAGCCACCAGAACATTTAGAGGTCACGGAAAAGACGAAAAGAAGTCCAGACGATAATCTGGAATTGTGAAAGGAGGACGCAGAAATGGCAAAAGGACATAGATCCCAAATTAAGAGAGAGAGAAATGCGCAGAAGGATACCAGACCATCTGCAACGCTTTCCTATGCAAGAGTATCTGTCCAGAAGGCTTGCTTTGTATTAGATGCCATCAGAGGCAAAGATTTAGAGACTGCAATTGGTATTGTCACATACAATCCGAGATATGCTTCCAGCTTGATTGCGAAGCTGTTAAAGTCTGCAGCGGCAAACGCAGAGAACAACAATCAGATGGATCGGAACACGCTTTATGTAGAGGAATGCTACGCAAACCAGGCTTCCATCATGAAGCGGATCAGACCAAGAGCGCAGGGCCGTGCGTATAGAATCGAGAAGAGATTAAGCCACATCACGGTTGTTCTGAATGAAAAGAAATAAGGAGGCATCATATGGGACAGAAGGTTAATCCTCATGGAATGAGAGTCGGCATTATCAAGGATTGGAACTCCAGATGGTATGCCGAAGCGGATTTTGCGGATTGTCTGGTAGAAGACTACAATATCAGAAAATATTTGAAGAAGAAGTTATACAATGCGGGGATCGCAACGATTGAAATTGAAAGAGCTTCTGACCGTGTCAAAGTGATTATCTACACCGCAAAGCCGGGTACAGTAATCGGACGCGGCGGTGCTGAGATCGAGAAGCTGAAAGGCGATGTGCAGAAACTGACATCCAAGAAGCTTTTCATCGACATCAAGGAAGTAAAGAAACCGGACAGAAATGCCCAGCTTGTTGCGGAGAACATTGCAAGTCAGTTGGAAAGCCGTATCTCTTTCCGCCGTGCGATGAAGTCCTGCATGTCCAGAACGATGAAGGCTGGTGCGAATGGAATCAAGACTTCGGTGAGCGGACGTCTTGGCGGTGCGGATATGGCTCGTACCGAGTTTTACAGCGAAGGCACGATTCCGCTTCAGACATTAAGAGCAGATATCGATTACGGCTTCGCAGAAGCAGATACAACCTACGGCAAAGTTGGTGTAAAGGTATGGATCTACAATGGTGAGGTTCTTCCGACAAAGGCGAACAAGGAAGGGAGCGATAAATAATGTTAATGCCAAAAAGAGTAAAGCGTCGTAAGCAGTTCCGTGGCTCCATGGCTGGAAAGGCTATGAGAGGCAACAAGATTACCAACGGCGAATATGGTATCGTTGCTTTGGAACCGGCATGGGTAAAATCCAATCAGATTGAGGCTGCCCGTATTGCGATGACCCGTTATATCAAGCGTGGCGGAAAAGTATTTATTAAGATTTTCCCGGATAAGCCAGTGACCGCAAAACCCGCTGAAACCCGTATGGGTTCCGGAAAAGGTTCCCTGGAATATTGGGTGGCAGTCGTTAAGCCAGGTCGTGTTATGTTTGAGATCAGCGGTGTAAGCGAGGAAGTAGCAAAGGAAGCATTGCGTCTTGCAACGCACAAATTGCCACTGAGATGTAAGATCGTTTCCCGGGCAGATTTAGAAGGCGGTGAGAACAGTGAAAATTAATAAGTATGTGGAAGATTTAAGAAAAAAATCAGCTGCAGAATTGAATGATGAATTAGTAGCTGCGAAGAAAGAACTTTTTAACCTGAGATTCCAGAATGCAACCAATCAGCTGGACAATACCGGAAGAATCAAGGAAGTTCGTAGAAATATTGCAAGAATTCAGACGGTTATGCAGGAACGCGCATAATTGTCGCGAGTGATAGAATCCTGAACGCTTTCCAAAAAAGGGTGATCAGAAAGGAGATTTGTCGTGGAAGAGAGAAACTTGAGAAAGACGCGTACTGGAAAAGTTGTCAGCGACAAGATGAACAAGACCATCGTAGTGGCAGTGGAAGACAATGTAAAGCATCCGGTGATCGGCAAGATTATTAAGAGAACGTACAAGCTGAAAGCGCATGACGAAGAGAACACCTGCAAGGTGGGCGACATCGTAAAGGTAATGGAGACAAGACCGCTGTCGAAAGACAAGAGATGGAGACTTGTAGAGGTAATCGAAAGAGCAAAATAATGTTTTTTACACTGCACTCAGGAGACACGCGGATACGTGGTATCCTGAGCAGGATGGCAGGTTGAAAGGAGTATAACATGGTTCAGCAGGAAACCAGATTAAAGGTTGCTGATAACACCGGCGCAAAGGAACTGCTTTGCATCCGTGTTATGGGCGGATCTACGAGAAGATATGCAAACATTGGCGATGTCATTGTTGCTTCTGTAAAAGATGCCACTCCAGGCGGAATTGTGAAAAAGGGTGATGTTGTGAAGGCTGTTGTCGTACGTACAGTAAAAGGCACTCGCCGCAAGGATGGTTCCTATATTCGCTTTGACGAGAACGCAGCAGTCATCATTAAGGAAGACAAGAACCCGAGAGGGACCCGTATCTTTGGACCGGTTGCAAGGGAATTGAGAGAAAAACAGTTCATGAAGATCGTTTCCTTAGCACCGGAAGTACTGTAAGGAGGTAAGGGCATGGCAAGCAAGATTAAAAAGGGCGATATTGTAAAGGTAATCGCTGGCAAAGATAAAGAAAAAGAGGGAAAGGTACTGGCTGTAAACCCGGAGAAAGGTACCGTATTGGTTGAGGGTGTAAACGTTGTGACAAAACACACGAAGCCAAATGCCGGAAATCAGGAAGGCGGCATCGTGACAAAGGAAGCTCCGATTGCGATCTCCAACGTAATGTACAGCGACAAGGGACAGGCAGTGAGAATCGGATTTGCATTTGTTGATGGAAAGAAAGTTCGCATCAACAAGAAGACCAAGAAGGTCATTGATTAAGAGAGAGAGGAGGTCCGAATACCATGAGTAGATTACGTGATACGTATCAGAACGAGATCGTAGGCGCTATGATTAAGAAGTTTGGCTACAAAAATGTGATGGAAGTTCCGAAGCTGGACAAGGTCGTTGTCAATATGGGCGTTGGTGAGGCTAAGGAAAATGCAAAGATTCTGGATGCTGCAATCAAGGAACTTGAGATCATCACCGGCCAGAAGGTTGTTGCAACCAAGGCAAAGAAGTCTGTGGCAAACTTCAGAATTCGTGAAGGCATGCCGATCGGATGTAAAGTAACCTTAAGAGGCGAAAAGATGTATGAGTTTGTGGATCGTCTGATCAACCTGGCGCTTCCTCGTGTGCGTGACTTTAGAGGTGTTAGCCCGGATTCTTTCGATGGCAGAGGCAATTATGCACTTGGAATTAAGGAACAGCTGATTTTCCCTGAAATCGAGTATGATAAGGTAGACAAGTTGAGAGGAATGGACGTTATCTTTGTAACAACTGCCAAGACCGACGAAGAGGCTCGCGAATTGTTGAGATTGTTCAATATGCCGTTCAAGAAATAATAGGAGGGAAATTTCATGGCTAAAACTTCAATGAAGATCAAACAGCAGCGTCCACAGAAGTTCTCCACCAGAGAATACAACCGTTGCAAAATTTGTGGCCGTCCACATGCTTATTTGAGAAAGTACGGAATTTGCAGAATTTGCTTCCGCGAATTGGCATATAAGGGCGAGATCCC
>CASGAH010000021.1 GCA_949299375.1 uncultured Eubacteriales bacterium
ATCTCATAACTTTTCCGAAAGCAGTCCCACGTGTGAATCCGTCCGAGAAGCCTTAACTCCTGATCATGAGCCGACTGCAGGCCAAGGCTGATCCGGTTTACCCCGGCGTTTTGATAGACGTCCATCTTCTCCCTGGTCAGCGTTCCGGGGTTGCATTCCACGGTGATTTCCGCCTCCCCGGATAGTGTGAAGTGTTCCCGGATCACATCCAGCACGTCTGCGATCCAGTGCGGTTCCAAAAGAGACGGGGTGCCTCCCCCAAAGAAAACCGACTGTACTGTCTCCTGCGGGCGAATGGCATCCGCAGTCCGTTGAATCTCCCGGATCAGCCCTTTCATATAAGAATCCTGTTCCCGCCTGGGAGCCGGTCCCGACAGGAAATCGCAGTATTCACATTTCCGGGCGCAAAAAGGAATGTGAACATAAATGCCCATCTGCATCTGATTCATACATTTTCCTCCTCGTATACAATCTAAGAGCCGGCAAACGGCCGCCTGCACAGACGCAGACGGCCGCTTTCCAGGTTCTGATATTGGTTTGTCACACGATTATGTTTCGTCCAGTTTCAGGACGCTCATAAAGGCTTTTTGCGGAATCTCGACATTTCCGACCATGCGCATTCGCTTTTTGCCTTCTTTCTGCTTTTCCAGAAGCTTTCTCTTGCGGCTGATGTCTCCGCCGTAGCACTTGGCAAGCACATCTTTGCGCATCGCCTTGACCGTCTCCCGGGCAATGATTTTGCTTCCGATTGCGGCCTGAATGGGGATTTCAAACAGCTGTCTTGGAATTTCCTCTTTCAGTTTTTCGCACATTTTTCTGCCCCGCTCGTATGCGCTTCCGGCATATACGATAAAGGAAAGCGCATCGACTTCCTCCCGGTTTACGAGGATGTCCAGCTTCACCAGCTCACTGCGCTCATATCCTTTCAGCTCATAATCAAAGGATGCATATCCCCGGGAGCGGGATTTGAGCGCATCGAAAAAGTCAAAGATGATCTCGTTGAGCGGCAGCTCGTAGTGAAGTACCGCGCGGCTCGCGTCAAGATACTCCATTCCCCGGTAAACGCCGCGCCGTTCCTGACACAAATCCATGATAGAGCCGATGAATTCGGACGTCACCATAATTTCCGCCTTCACAAACGGCTCCTCCATATAGTCAATTTCAGAAGGATCCGGCATATTGGAGGGGTTGGTCAGCTCCACCACCGTTCCGTCTGTCTTATGAATCTGATACACAACCCCCGGAGCGGTTGTGACAAGGTCGAGGTTGTATTCTCTTTCGAGCCGCTCCTGGATGATCTCCAGATGAAGAAGCCCCAAAAATCCGCAGCGGAACCCGAATCCGAGCGCAGCAGACGTCTCCGCCTCAAATTGCAGCGATGCGTCGTTGAGCTGCAGCTTTTCCAGAGCATCGCGCAAATCCCCATACCGCGCACCGTCTGCCGGATAAACGCCGCAGTAGACCATCGGCGTGACTTTTTTGTAACCCGGAAGCGGCTCAGACGCCGGATGATCGAGGCGGGTGATCGTGTCTCCCACCATCGTGTCGCGGACATTTTTGATGCTTGCGGTCATATATCCGACCATCCCGGCGGTCAGCTCCTCACAGGGGAAAAACTGGCCCGCTCCAAAGTATCCGACCTCCACAACTTCGGCCGTTGCGCCGGTTGCCATCATCTTCACCTTTGTACCCTTGGACATCCGCCCCTCCCGCACACGGCAGAAGACGATCACCCCTTTGTAGGAGTCGTATTTGGAGTCGAAAATCAGGGCTTGCAGCGGCGCATCCGGATCTCCTGTCGGCGCCGGAATCTTCTCTACGATCTGCTCCAGCACCTCTTCTATATTGATTCCATTCTTTGCAGAAATTCTCGGCGCATCCTGCGCCTCGATTCCGATCACATCCTCAATCTCATCCGCCACCCGGTCCGGATCTGCGCTCGGCAAATCGATCTTATTGATGACCGGAAACACATCCAGGTTGTGGTCCAGCGCCAGATAGACATTTGCCAGCGTCTGCGCCTCAATTCCCTGTGCGGCGTCCACGACAAGAATCGCCCCGTCACAGGCGGCCAGACTTCTGGAGACTTCATACGTAAAGTCAACGTGTCCGGGGGTATCAATCAGATTGAACGTATATTCCTCTCCATCCTGTGCTTTGTAGACAAGGCGCACCGCCTGGGATTTGATCGTGATTCCCCGCTCCCGTTCCAAATCCATATTATCCAAAATCTGATCCTGCATTTCCCGGCTCGTAAGAAGGCCAGTTTTCTCAATGATACGGTCTGCCAATGTCGATTTTCCATGATCAATGTGGGCAATGATGCAAAAATTACGAATTTTACTCTGATCGACCATTTTATCCTCACTTCTGTATTGGTACATTTTTATCCGGGCTCTTTTTGGGATTGTCTTCCTGTCTGATCCGACAATCCGCTCCCTTTGATTTTATTATATCATCGGAGGGGACTGTTGTAAAGGGGAAAGGAAACAGCGTACCCCTCTCTTACATCGACGCGGTTTGCAAGCGATTTTCCCTCAGAGAATCGGATGAGGTTGGCGCAGCAGATGCGCGCAATCCGCGCCTCGGTCTCTTTCATGGAGCCAAAGCTCTGCCCCGATATGTGGGGCGTGAGTACGACATTGTCCTGACGCCAAAGGGGATGATCCGCCGGAAGCGGTTCCGGGTCTGTCACATCCAAAATAGCGCCATACAGATGTCCTTCCTGCATGACACGAAGGAGAGAATCCGTCTGGATGAGGTTTCCCCGTCCCACATTGATCAAAAGGCTTCCCCTTTTCATGGAGCGAAGACGCGCCTCCCCGAAAAGTCCTCGTGTGGCGGGCGTATTGGGAAGACAGCAGGCGACAATATCGGCTTCGGGCAGAAATTCATCCAGCTGGCACAGCGTCCCCATCTCATCAAAATAATCCGGAAAAGGCCGCACAGTCCGCCGGATTCCGATCACCCGGGTGTCAAATGCCTTGATTCGTTTGGCGAACTGGCTCCCGATGTCTCCCGCCCCCAGCACGAGAACCGTCTTTCCCTCCAGTGTCTGTGCGCTTCCTTCTTTCTCCCAGACCCTGTCCGCCTGTCTTTGACGGTACACAAAAAGGTCCCGGTACAAACTCAAAATGGCGCCCATCATATATTCCGCAATGCATACGCCAAATGCCCCTGTGGCATTGGTCAGGCAGATGTCCCCGGGAAATTCCTCCACCGCCGTATAACAGTCTGTGCCGGCCCATGTCATCTGAATCCATTCCAGATTGGGCGCTTCTTCTGGCTGGATTTCCGAAAGGGCCGGTTCCCCGATGATGATGTGTGCCTTTCGGATCGCCTCCCGCCGCTCCTGATGCGATGCGTTTTGGGAAAGCGCCGCAAGATGGAAGCGGTCACGGGCCGCCTCCCGGATCTGTTCCATCATCTGCGGGCAAAATGGCTCTAATATCAGCAAGTTTTTCATCTCGTTCTCCTTTTTTCATCATGACAGCACATTGTCCAAAATCTGTGCCAGTATTTCCATCGCATTCATCGCCTCTTCTACTGTGTTGGTCTGGGCTCCCACTTCCACAAGAATGCTTCTGGAAGCCAGATGCTGATTGTAGCGCGATTTTTTAAAATAGATCATTCGCAGGACATCCGGATACGCCGTTTTCATGGAAAGCCCCATTTGAAGGCTGAACGCCAGATTGTCTTCCCGGTACGGATTCACAAGGTCCGGCAAGTCTCCCTCTGTGTCCCGGCAAACTCCGTTAAACAGCATCATTTTTGCCGTCGGCTTCCCGTTCACCTCTGTGACAAGGTGAACGCCCTCCGCCACGCCATCCCGGTGAAGGTCGATGACGACCTGAATGGTCGGATATTGCTCCAGCAGCTGCGTCAGCACAGGGAGCGCCCGATCATAGGCCGGCCCCCGGTCCAGTGCCCCATTATCCATGTCGTAGACTCCGGTATCGTGCAGGACACAATACCCATACTGATCCGTGAGAAGAGAGGTCAGATATTCCCCTACCCCTACGATCGTCTGGGATACATCGCCCGGCACACTGTCTATGTAAGCTTCCTGGGAGTGGGTGTGGTAAATTAAAATCTGTGGTCCATCCGCAGTTTTGGAGACAGAGAGATCTTTTGACAACAATAGCTGTGGATTTAGAATCTCTTGTGTCATACTGCATCCCGGATTCATCCTGTAGAGATGTTCCATCAAATACTCATAACTGAGCATCTGATCGAGGGAAATGCTTCCCGTCTGTGACAGCGCAACCATCTTTGAGATCACCGATGTCCCGGACGGGATGAGCATGGAAGCTGGAAGGACAGCAGACGACGCCTCATTGGATTCTAAGGGAACGCCATCGGAGTCTGAGGGCATTCCTTCTTCAGACTCCGATGGCGTCACTTCTTCAGGTTCTGAGGGTGTAACGCCTTCAATTTCTGAAGGCGTCACTTCTGAGCTGGCCTCTGAGAGTGCGTCGTTTTCCTCTGATTCCTGCAGACAGTAGGAGTACAGACCCAGGGGAGCGTTAAACAGGTTTTGAACAAATCCCGACTCCCCGCCGGACGCCTTTTGCGGAGCGCAAAGGTAGCTTGCAATCAGAGATGTCTCCCCGATTGCGTACTGCGCAAGCTGACCCGCGTTTTTGCGGATCTGATTTCCTGCCTGCTGCGGAATGTCAGGCAGCAAAAGTACGGCAATATAAACAGCCAGCGCGGCGATGGCAGCCGCACATCCCCTCTTTACGAGCTTCTCCAATGGATCCATGCCATTCCCCCTGTTTCTGCGATTTCGGAAGCGCTTTACCATCTTTATATGAACGCTCTCCGCAAATGATTCCTCTTCTACAGGAGATATCCGTAGATTGCCGTGTTGATTCCATCTGCCACAAATGCCCCGAGGTGAAGAACCGTCTCATCGATGTCCTTTGGCGTCACATACAATGCGCCGAAGCGGGGTTCTGCGATCTGTCTCACAAGCATCTCCCGCTCTGTGGAATTCATTTTTTTCAGCACGCTGTCTTCTTCGCACTGTTTGCAGAGAAGCGACAGAACACCTTCCAGTGTATCCCGGGCAATCGTCGCCCCTCCCACTACCGTGGGGACGCCAATCGCAATGACCGGGATGCCAAGTGTCCTGCGATTCAGTCCCCTTCTGTGATTGCCGACACCCGAACCGGGGCAGATCCCCGTGTCGGTCAGCTGAATTGTTCTTCCAAGTCTTTCCGTGCTGCGGGCAGCCAGAGAATCCATGACAAGGAGGGCATCCGGGCGCATCTGCCGGACGATCCCCTCCACAATTCTGGCCGTCTCCATCCCAGTCTGTGCCATCACGCCCGGGGAGATTCCGCTTACGCTCATCCCTTCCTCCGCCAAATGTCCGGTGATCCAAAGATGCGACACTGCAATGGGTCCAAAACTGTCTGCGGTCAGCTCTTTGTTCCCAAGACCGACGGCGAGAATCTTTCGGGATCCTTCCGGAAGAAGGCTGCGGATCCAGTGCGCCAGAATCTTTTGACACGCCTCCTCATAATCTCTAAAATCCGCTTCCAGTGTAATGTATGTGCCGATTTCCTTCCTCATCAGGGATGCCCCCTGTTCGTCCAGCACATCCACCCGGGTCACTTTCATGCGGGCCTGCTCTTCATACCATTCTTCCAGCGAGACACCCGGTATTTCTCCTGCGTCCCCCTCAAATCGTTCTCTCGCCTCCAGCGCCAAATCGGTGTGAATTTCGTATTGCCTCTCGTTCATATCGTATTTGTTTCCTCCTGTTTTTCCAAAACCGCCTCTGATTTTATTAGTGTCCCGTTTTCCTTCGCTTTTATCCAGAAAAAGCGTTGTCCCAATTTTTGAAATTCTTTTGAAAACCTCTTGACAAATTTCTCGTTCCATTATAAGATGAAAAAGTATGTTTGCATTGAACGTCCGTGTCTCCGGCTCAATGTAAATGACCGGACGGTGAACTCTCTCCTCCCGATGGTCCCACTATTATTATTCGGAGGTGCCGCTATGGCAAATATCAAATCTGCAAAGAAAAGAATTTTGGTGATTGAAACAAAGACCGCCAGAAATAAGGCGATTAAGTCCAGAGTAAAAACTTATATTAAGAAGGTAGAAGCTGCTGTTGCTTCCGGTGATCAGAGTGCTGCTCAGGCTGCACTGCTTGCTGCAACATCTGAGATTGACAAGGCAACTTCCAAGGGTATTTTCCACAAGAATACCGCTTCCCGGAAGATCAGCCGTCTGGCAAATTCCGTAAACAAGATGGCCTAACTTCACTGCCCCATCGGATGCCCGCCTGTGCGGGTTCGTCAAATCCCCGAGAAGAACAATCGAAGTGATGTTCTTTTCGGGGATTTTTATGATACGCCCGCGTATCGTACGCCCGCGTATCGTACGCCCGCGTATCGTACGCCCGCGTATCGCATGCCCGCATATCGCAGAGGATAATCCGATTCATTGGCAAAGCAAGCCATCGATCATCGGTTCTTTGACGTGTGCGATCTTCTGGCAATCGATACGATGACCGTCTCCACCGCAATCTGGTCTCCCATGCGCCCTGTCTTGACGGCCTCTTCCGACTCGACGCACAGCATAACGTACTGTCTGAGCTGTTCCTCGGTAAAACTTCTGGCCTGTCCCATCAGTTTTCCCGCCACAAACGGTTTCAGCTTCATCGCTGCGCCGATCTGATCCCGATTTTTCCCGTCTGCAGCCAGCGCCTTCACCGACATCAGTCGGTTCATCTGTCTGGCAATCAAAAACAAAATCCGCATGGATGGTTCTTTTAATGACAGCAGATCATAGTACAGTTCAAGCGCTTCCCGCTCTTTTCCAAGGGCAATCCACTCCACCATCTGAAAAATTTGGCTTTCCACTTGGCGGACGGCGATCGCTTCCACATCTTCGCGGACGATGCCTTTTTTCCCCATGCAATAGCACAGCACCTTCTCCAGCTCGTTGCGAAGATTGTTCATGTCTTCCCCGGCGGCGGCAATCAGTGTGTCCATTGCGTCATACGTAATTGCCATTTCATTCTGTTTTAAAATGCCGAGCACCCAGCGCCTTCGCTGATCTTCTGTCTGCCGGTTCAAAAGCGCCGCATATCCGCGCGCAGACACTTTTTTGTAGAGCTTGTTTCGCTTGTCCACCTCCTGCTCCACAAAAATCACATATGTGAACTCCGGAATGGTGTCAAGAAAGGAAACCCACTCGTCCTGTGCCGCACGGCAAAACAGGCCGCTGTCCGAGATGCGGATGAGACGGCGCTCCGCAAAGAACGGCATTGTGCGGGCCGTCTCCCGGATTTCATCCAGATCCAAATTCTTCCCCTCATACGCATGGTCGTTCATCGTATCGTCCCCCACAATGGCCTCGCGAAGTTTTTCGCTGAACCGTCTGAGCAAATATGGCTCATTGCCATAGAGAAGATAGATCTGGTGAAACTGCTTCGTTTTGATATCCTGATTCAGAACTTTCATCTTCCTCTGCCTTTCCCACATAGGTGTGTACCCAAAAACGGATTCCATCTGTCTTAATCCATATCGCCCCCTGATGTCTTGTCTGCAGCACACGGCTTTGAATTTCCTGCAAACGGGCTAACGTCTCCTCGTGCGGATGGCCGTACCTGTTTTTGGCGCCGCAGCTTATCACAGTTACAGCGGGTGTCGTTTTTCTCAGGAACGATTCCCCGGAGGAGTTTCGGGAGCCGTGGTGTCCTGCTTTCAGGCATGTCACCGCTTTGAGATCTTCCAGCAGCGATTCCTGGGCAATCTCAGCATCCCCCATAAGCAGCGCCGAAAAGTGTCCATATCTTATGCGCACGACGACGGAGCTTGCGTTGGCATCCGCCCCCCGATACCCTTGCCGGGGGTGCAGACATTCCAGAACCGGCTCCAAAAAATCCTCTCCCAACGCATCCTCCCCCGTCTGAAGCGATTTCCTGCTCCATCCCCACACATCTCCCCCGCAGGCAAAGACGACGGGAATTTTTTTCTCCTCCGCAAGCGAGAAGAGTTCGGAAAATTCTATATTTTCTTCCCCCAGATCCGGGACGTACAGGCTTCCCACCTCGATGGTTCCGTCCCGGAGAAGCTCACAGATTCCATTCATATGGTCCTCATCGGGGTGTGTGACAATGACCTGGGAGAGCGTTTCAACCCCCCGGGACAAAAGACAGGGGAGAATGCGGTTGGCTCCCGCATTCTTCACGCCCGTGCTTCCCCCGTCAATCAACACATTCGTCCCGTCCGGCATCTGAATCCAGATGCAGTCGCCCTGATCGACGTCTAAAAACGTAATGCTGAGCATCCCGTCCGGGATCGGGCGAAGCAGCGCATAGAGAATGAGAAAAAAAAGCGCCGCTGCGCCACTTTTCCCCGCCGTCCCGGCAGCGGTCTCCCACAGCGCCTTCTTCTTTCTTCTCCAGATGTCAAAACCGTTTTCTCCCCCAAAATGTGTCCCCAAAAGCAGCGCAGCGCAAAGCAGCCCATAGTAGAGGAGAATCTGTCCGATGGCGGGACGCCCCACAACGTCTTTGCCATGGGGAAGCGTTTGGGCAAAACGGCAGAGCCACTCATAATACTCCAGAACCATCTGTCCGCTTCCCACAAAAAACATCCCGATCCTCGTCCGCCAAAGCCCCGCCACACTTCCCGCCAGGGCAGAAAAAAGGAGGATCCCGGAGAACGGGATCACAAACAGGTTTAGAATCGTCGAGTAGATCGGATACGTATAAAAAAACCAGAGCAGAATGGGAAGCGTCGCTGCCTGCACCGCAAGTCCGCACAAAAAGGACTTTGCCGCCTTTGTTTTGGGCATAAAAATCGTTTCCAGACAGGGCGCCACAGCGCCGATTCCCAAAATTGCGCCGTATGTCAGGAGAAATCCCGCCTCATAAAGCTGAAGCGGATACTGCACGAGAACGACGATGGCAGACATCCCGGCTGCGGAGAGCATATCGTAGCTTCTCCCCGCACATTGCGCCCCCATCAGGGCAAAAAACATCCACAGCGCTCTCATTGCCGACACCGTCGATCCAGTCATCCAGCCGTAGGATGCGAGGATGACGACGCCTCCCGCCATGGCCCACCGGTTGGAGCCCGTCATTTTGCGGAGCAGTTGGTAGACCCACTTCCCAAGGAAGGAGAGATGAAGCCCGGAGATCGCCAAAATATGAGAAATTCCATTGGCCTGATACAAAAGCCGGATCTCCTCCTCCATTTCCGATTTCTCTCCGAGAAAGACGGCCTGAAAGATTCCGACGGTCTCCTCCGGACAGATGCGCTCTAAAGACTGCAAAAGCGCAAGCCTCTGCTCCATGAGCCAGATCGCAGCGTACTCTCTGCTTGCTTTTTGCACGCGAATTTCCCCAGTGACAAAGACAGGGTAATCGATTTTTTTTGCCCTGTAATATTGCCTCGCATCAAACTGCCCGGGATTCGTGGCACGCGAAAAAGATCCCACCGTTCCTTCGGCCTGAATCTCGCTTCCAATCTGGATAGAGTCTGCTTCCTCCACATAGAGAATTAAATTTCTGCATTGCCGCGGCGCCGCCTCACCGGGAAGAAGGACGGCGCTTTTTCGAATGTAGACTCTCCACGTTTCTCCGGACGGCTCCTTCCAGTATACGACTCCCTGTACCTGACAATTTTCGGTGCGGGTCTCCCCACGGTCGTCCAGAGGGGGCGCTTTTGCCGCATGAATGGCGAGAATCGTTCCAAGCCCCCAAAGAAGGGGGATCATTCCAATTGTTCTGTTGTCCTGTTTGTTTCCACGGCAGGCGCTGAACCATAACACCGTCAGACAGCCCGCCGCAACACAAATCCAAACCGCTATGGAAATGGGTTTCCCCGCTTTTGCAGTGACCTCTCCAAGTACAAATGCAGCAGCCATTCCAACAAACGGTCGTTTCATGTCTCTTTTTTCTGCAGCGTTTTTTATTCTTCCTTCTCTTCTACATAATCCAAGTTCATGTCAAAAGCTTCGGAGAACGAGATGCTGTCCCGGAAGCGCACATCCGAGGATCCGTTGATCAGAATCTGAACTTTGCGGATGTTCGGCAGCTCCATCAGCGAGTTGACAATAGAATAGACCGGAATATAGGGCTGGACAGTCAGGGGCGCGTCGACAAACGTGCTGTCCAGATTGACATAGCAGACCCGGTCCTTGACGGTGACGCTGATAATCTTTAAGTCCGCGGGCAGTGTAGCATAATAGCCCTCCTCTTTGGGCCCCTCAATCAGGCTTTCCAGGACGAAGCGCTCGATGGAAAAGCTGCTGCTGTAGGCAACCCGCATTTCCTGGCGCACGAGGCGGTCTCCCGCCTCATTGGCAAAATAGAGGGACAGAGATGTTGCCTGCACAGAATTCACATCGTAGCTCCCGATTCCGACGAAATCCGAGTCAACCATTTTTCCGATGATATTTCCAGCGGAATCGGTAAGCGGCTGCTCACCGACAAAGACAGCGATGTTGTTGACCCCTTTTAGCTGGCCAAATGTTTTGACAAGGGCGGCGCGAAATAAAATCTCAGTCATCGAATCCATCGCCGTGTAGCTGTTCTCAAAATAGAACGTCAGCGTTTTGTTCTCCAGAACGATGCGGTTTAGCACAACCGAATCGGTTACGGTCGTGACGGCGGATTCGAGGGGCTTCGCAGAGGTAAACACGTTCCAGAGTTCCTCGACAAGCACTTCCGTCTCATCTTCCGGAGTGTCCGTCCCGTAGGCAACGCCCGTCAGATCCATGCTCGCCAGCTGGCGAAAGAAGACAGCATACGAATATTCGCCCTTTCCAAGCTGATCCTGCGCAGCGCACCCCGCAAAAACAGCCGCCAGGGCAAGACAGGCGATGACCGCCAGAAGCAATCCCTTTCTTTTTTTCATATTTTATGCATCCTTTACAGTTGTCTGTTTCAGCGGAACACGGACAGAGAAGGTCGTTCCCTCTCCGAGCGTACTTTCCACCCGAATCGTTCCCCCGTGCATCTGAATTACGCTTTTTGTAATGGCAAGTCCAAGTCCGGTTCCTCCTGCCTCACGGGAGCGGGCTTTGTCTACCCGGTAAAAACGATCAAAAATGTGGTCGATGGCGTCCTGCGGAATGCCAACCCCATTGTCCTCCACCGTCAGGAAGAAATATTTGTGGTCCGCATTCAAAATCACCCGCACGCGCCCGCCGTCATGATTGTATTTGATGGCATTTTCCACGAGATTCGTGACCGCCAGGCTCATTTTTGTCTCATCGACCATCGCGCTGACCGGACGAAACAGTTCCAGCGTCATTTCAATGTCCCGTTCCTGCGCAATCGGCTTTAAACGCCTCAGAATGACTTCCAGGAAATTGTTGATGTTCACCTTCTCCACATTCAGCGAGGCGGAGCCGCGGTCCATCTTCACAAGCGCCAGAAGGTCGTTGATGATATGTGTCTCCCACTCAATCTCCTCCGAGATGTCCCCCATGAACTCCCGGTACAGCTCCACCGGCACGTCATCCTGAAGCATCAAAGCGTCCGCCAGAACGCGGATCGAAGTGATCGGTGTTTTCAGCTCGTGGGACACGTTGGAGACAAATTCCTGTCTCGATTTGTCCAGCTCCTGCAGCTGAACAAGCATTTTGTTGATCGTCTCGGTCGTCTTTCTCGTAATGTCAAACCCGTGCGGCGTGAGCGTCCGGTCCAGATTCCCGTCTTCCACCTGACTCAAATTGTTCAGCATTCTCTGAAACGGTCTCGCATAAATTCCGGACAGCAAAAAGGCCGCCGCTCCGGCAATGATGAGAATGGTCAGCAGCAGCACATCCGCCTTGTCCCGCATTCCGTCCACGAGATCCATCAGAGAGGAAATGGAGACGGTGACGACAAGCACCCCGATGACGTCTGTTACCATCTCGCCCGAGTCTGTCTGGGCAGTGGTCATCGTAATCGGGATGGTATAACGCAGATAGCCCGCGTTCCGGTCTTCCGCCGATGTCCCTTCCCCCTTGAAGCAGGCAAATATGTCATTGGATACGCAGAACTTGTCTTTGTAGATAAAGTACGTATCCTCGACCACTCGATATTGACGGTTGATGAGCATAATACGGCCGCTGTAGATATCGGCCAGCTGTGTCATCTCCGTCAAAACGGTGTCATTGACCTTCCCTTCCAGAAAGGAAGTCGTGCCGAGCTGGTTGGCAAGCACCTGCGCGGAATAGCGAACCTCAATCCCGCGCTCCGTTATGATCTGGGAACGGTACATCGCAAGAAGCATTTCCTTCACAAGAACACACGGGATCATCGTCACCGCCAGCATGAGCACAAACAGATGAAGGCGAAAGTTCCAAAAGAGCGTCTTTGCCGCCCCAAAAATCTTTCCGGCCCATAGTTTTGTCTTCTTTTTCATCGCATTATCCCTTGAAATAATACCCGACTCCCCACTTTGTATAGACATACTTCGGGTCACTTGGGTTTACCTCAATCTTTTCACGAAGCCGACGGATATGTACATCAACCGTCCGCACATCCCCCGGATAATCATATCCCCACACAATGTTCAGCAAGTTTTCTCTGCTGTAGACTTTGTTTGGATTTCTTATGAGAAGTTCCAGAAGGTCAAATTCCTTTGCCGTAACGTTAACCTCCTGATCTTGGATAAATACACGGCGGCCCTCACAGTCCAGGCGCATGTCTTTGCAGACAATGATATGATCCTCTTTCTTTTCTTCTTTTTGGACCGGCTTTGCCTGTTTGCTGCGGCGCATAATGGCTTTCATCCGGGCTTTTACTTCCAAAATGTTGAATGGTTTTGTAATATAGTCGTCTACACCATATTCAAATCCCATAATCTTGTCCATATCTTCCCCTTTTGCCGTCAGCATAATGATGGGCATATTGGAAAACTCCCGGATTGCCTGGCAGACTTCAATCCCCGATCGTTTGGGAAGCATAATATCAAGAAGAACACAGTCGTACTCCGTCTTCTGGGCATATTCCAATGCCTCTTCCCCGTCATAGGCACAATCCACCTCGTACTGCTCCTGCAAAAGAGCAAAGCGAAGACCTTTTACAATCATTTTCTCATCATCTACGACTAAAACTCTGGCCATGATTACCCCCTGTATGATTGAAACCGGCTTATCTCTTTCTCCCAGTCGGCAGTCACGGCGACACCGTGATCTGCTCCCGGATTTTTTCATAAACCGATTGTTTGATTCCGGAGACGTTCATCACGTCTTCCGGAGCGGAAAACGCTCCATGCTCGCTTCGATACGCAAGAATGCTCTCCGCTTTTGATTCCCCGATTCCGGGGAGTTCCATCAGCTGTTCTTTGGTGGCGGTATTCAGGTTTACCTTCCCCTGCGCCGCTGCCTCTGTGGCCGCACGCTCTTTTTCCTCCTGACACGGGACATAAATCTGCTCCCCGTCCGAGACGGTTCTTGCCAGATTGATGCCCTCCTCCCATGCGTCTGCGGTCAGCCCTCCCGCAGCCTCGATTGCCGCCACAATCCGGCTGCCCTCGCTCAGCGCATACACTCCGGGCAACTCCACCGCACCGCACACATAAACCACAACTGTGTTTGCGCACTCCGAAGCGTCTTGGGTCTGTCCTGCTTCTTCCTCCCCGGCGGTCTCTGCAAGAGACGACGCGCGTTCCAGCACGATACCGCCTGTCTCGGGAGAAGAGGAGAATTGTGTCAGATACATTGCTCCGGCGAGTGCCACCCCCGCAATGACCATTCCGTAAGGGATCCAGGCTTTCCAGCGATCCGACAAATTGGGACTGCCTCTTTTTTTCTGCATACGACTCCTTTCCAGTCAGCGCCATACCCGATGATCTTATCTTAACAAATCCCTTCCCGGATAGCAAGAGGTATTTCTTACAATTCTCCTAAGCTTGCCGTTCGCCATTTTATTCTCCTACGATTCCCACTGAAACAGAAGAATTCCGCCGATGGCAATCGCTGCCCCAATTGCCTTTCTCCATTCCAATCCTGCCTTCTCCATTCCAAAGAGACCAAACAGCTCAATCAGATACGATACAACAATCTGAGACACAACAATCACCATTGCCGCCTGTGCCGGCCCCAGACTTGCGGTCGCCTTTACGACAGTAATGGTTATAAAAGCCCCGATGACACCGCCAAGCAGCAAGTACCGGGGCTGGATGGTCAAAAGCGCCCCCACCGGTTCTCTCCCCGACACATACCATGCGATCCCACAGATCAAAAATGCGCTGATCTGCACAAAGCCGGCTGTCACCCAAATGCTGCTCTGTTTGGTTGCCTCGGTGTTCAGCACGCCCTGCACGCTCATCAGTGCCCCGGACAAAAGCGCCAAAAGAAATCCCCACATAAAAATAACCTCCATATCGGACAAACGTTCTATACAGAGATTATTTCCGGATTTATTCTGTTTATGCAGTCGGATCTGCCACGATCCAGGCACCTTCCCCACGTTTCCGCACGAGATGATGCGGTCAAAACATGCCGTCAAGCAGACGGCACAGACGGATCTCCGCTTGTGTTCGCCTGTCTTTGTCTCTTGTCTGAAAAACAGCCGCAGCCGTTGCGACATATCCTTCTCGAACGACGCCATAGACGTTTATGAGCGGAAGGCCGCGAAGCGCGATCTCATACAGACCCAGATCCCGCCGGCAGATGGATTCGATGTGAAGAATTCCAAAGACGCCAAACCCGTACTGGAACAGTTTTCCCGCGCTTTCTTTTGCGGACCAGCACAGTCCGAAGCGCTCGTTTCGTTCCCGGTCTGACATTCCTTCCATCCGATGTCTCTCTTCCTCCTCAATAACCCGTCTCCACGTATCCGGCCTGACATCCCGAACCCGCTCCAGATCCACAGACACCCGGGCATAGCGGATGTCGGAGACGACCGCCGCCGCCATGGCATCACAGTGGGAGATGGAGACGAAATGGTTGCTTCCGCAAATATAGGGGCACCCCCACAAATCCGTCCGGATGGAAATATCCGAATATTTCTGCACTTCCCCGTCAAGCGCCGCCAGCGCCTTTTTGGCGCACAGCCTTCCCGCGAAAAATTCCAGACGCCTTCTCGCAGCGCTTGTCTGAATGCGCTCCAGCTCATCCCGGCTTAAAATCTGCTCGATGTCTGGCAGGAGCGCCCCGGCCTCGCTAAGCCGAATCCGCTCCATCTGAAAGTCGATTGCTCTTTCCATCTTGCGTTGCCGTCAGGAGCGGTTTTGATACTCCCGGATGAGCGCCCTATCCGCAAAATAGTCAATGCGCATCGAGGCGCGCACTTTTTCGAGCGTCTCCTGGGCTTTTTCTTTCGCCCGCCTGCTTCCCTCCCGCAAAACCTCATAGACATAATCGAGATTCTGTTCGTAGGCTTTTCTGCGCGCGCGGATCGGCTCAAGTTCCTCCTGAATGATGGCATTTAAAAACTTCTTTACTTTTACATCGCCAAGGCCGCCTCTCTGGTAGTGCGCCTTCAGCTCCTCGAGGTTTGCATATTCCGGAAGATATTGCTGGAAGTGCTGCGGGCGGCAGAATGCATCCAGATATGCAAATACGGTGTTGCCTTCGATTTTTCCCGGATCGGTAATCTTTAGATGTCCCGGGTCGGTAAACATACTCATAATCTTTTTGCGGATCTCCTGCGGCTCCTCCGACAGGTAAATGCAGTTCCCCAGCGATTTGCTCATCTTTGCTTTTCCGTCGGTTCCCGGAAGCCGCCGACATATCTCACTGTCCGGGAGAAGCACATCCGGCTCTACCAGCGTTTCCCCGTACACTGCATTGAATTTGCGCACAATCTCCTTTGTCTGTTCCAGCATCGGAAGCTGATCCTCCCCGACCGGGACAGTCGTGGCCTGAAATGCCGTGATGTCCGCCGCCTGACTGATCGGGTACGTGAAAAATCCGACCGGAATGCTTGTCTCAAAATTGCGCAGCTGAATCTCCGCCTTTACCGTAGGATTTCTCTGAAGACGGGATACCGTCACAAGATTCATATAGTAAAATGACAATTCGCAAAGCTGCGGAATCTGAGACTGGATAAACAGGTTGGATTTTTCCGGATCCAGCCCGCAGGCCAGGTAATCCAGCGCCACTTCCAGGATGTTATTCCGGATCTTGGCCGGATTGTCCGCATTGTCTGTCAGTGCCTGCGCGTCTGCAATCATAATATAAATCTCGTCATATTCCCCGGAATTTTGCAATTCCACTCTTCGCCTCAGAGAACCGACATAGTGTCCCACATGGAGTCTTCCCGTGGGACGGTCGCCCGTCAAAATAATTTTACCCATTTCTACCTCACCTTTTGCACGGCAGTGCCGCGCGTCCATCACATGATAACGTCAACGCTGCCATTATACCATAATTTTGTTTTTTTATCAGCCTAAATTTGCAGAAAAGCAGCGCTTCAGCTTTTCGATCATCTCATCGACATGATCGTTTGTGATGATGAGCGGCGGGACGAAACGAAGCACATTTGTCCCAGCCGAGATGAGAATCAATCCCTGCTGGAGTGCCCGGTTGATTACAGTCTGAGGTGCAATGTTCAGCTCCAGCCCCTGCATCAGCCCCATTCCCCGGTGTGCCGTGATGCAGTCATACTGGGCGCTCAGCTCCTCCAGACGCGCATCCAGATATGCCCCGACTTCCCGCACATGCTCCAGAATGTGATCCTGCTCAAAAATGTCAAGCACTTTGTCCGCCGCCGCACAGACGAACGGATTTCCGCCGTACGTCGTTCCATGATCTCCCGCTCCCATAGCGGCGGCTTTTTCTGTACACAAGAAGGCTCCCACCGGGACACCGCCGCCCAAAGCCTTTGCGACCGTCATAATATCCGGTTTCACGCCGTAGTTTTGCCAGCAAAACATCGCTCCCGTCCGTCCCATTCCGCACTGGATCTCATCCAGAATCAGGAGAATGTCGTGCGCATCGCAGAGTTTGCGGACGTCCTTTAAAAACGTCTCGGAGGCCGGGTAGATGCCGCCCTCCCCCTGAATCGTCTCCATGATAATGGCGCAAGTTTTCTCATTGATCTTTGCCTTCACGCTGTCCAGATCGTTGAAATCCGCAAACACGACGCCCCCGATCATCGGGCGAAACGGCTTTTGATATTTCTCATTTCCGGTGACCGACAGCGCCCCCATGCTTCTTCCATGAAACGAGTGGTTCATGGCAATGATCTCATGGTCATTTTTGCCGTCCTTCAAATAGGCATATTTTCTCGCGAGCTTGATGGCGCCCTCAATGGCCTCCGTACCGCTGTTTGTAAAGAACACGCGGTCCATGCCGCTGACTTTTTTCAGCTTTTGTGCCGCATGGACGGCGGGGACATGATAAAACAGGTTGGAGACATGCAGCAGTTTCTCTGTCTGAGCTTTCAGCGCCTCGTCAAATCCCGGATAGTGGTATCCAAGCCCACACACCGCAATTCCTGCCGCGAAGTCAAGATATTTTTTTCCGTCGGTATCATACAGATAGACACCCTCTCCCCGATCAAGCACAACCGGGAAGCGCTGATAGGTGTGCAGAATCGCCTCCTCGGCCTGATCCATATATTCCTGTTTACTTGTGCTGCTCATAATACCGCTCTGCCCCCTTTTTTAGAATTGCCGTTCCGACACCTTTGTTCGTAAAGATTTCCAGAAGAATGCAATGCGGGATTCTTCCATCCATAATGTGTACTCGGGACACGCCGTTGTTGATGGCGTCCACACAGTTTTTCAACTTCGGGAGCATTCCGCCTCCGACGTTGCCGCTCTCTACAAGTGCTTCCATCTGGTCTATGCTCAGTTCGCTGATCAGGCTTCCCGGATCTTTCGGATCCCGGTAAACGCCCTCCACATCGGTCAGAAATGCCAGTTTTTCCGCGTGAACCGCCGAGGCAATGGCACAGGCCGCATCGTCCGCATTGATGTTGTAGCTGTGGAACGCATCGTCATATCCGATCGGACAGACAATTGGAAGGAAATCCTTTTCCAGCAGATCGTACAGCACCTTCGGGTTGACTTCCTGAATCTCTCCGACATATCCAATGTCCTGTCCGCCGGCATATTTCTTCGACACATTCAAGAGCATGCCGTCTTTTCCGGAAATTCCGACTGCCTTTACGCCAAGCGTGTGGACAAGTGATACCAGCTCTTTGTTGACTTTGTTGAGCACCATCTCTGCAATTTCCATTGTGCTGTCGTCGGTTACGCGGAGTCCGTTGACAAAGTGCGGCTCCATCCCGACTTTTGACACCCAGCGGCTGATTTCCTTGCCGCCTCCATGCACAATGATCGGTTTAAATCCGACCAGCTTTAACAATACGACATCCTGAATGACTTTTTTCTTAATGTTCTCATCGGTCATGGCGCTTCCGCCGTATTTGATGACAATGATTTTGCGGTTGAAGCGCTGAATGTAGGGCAGCGCTTCTACCAGAATGTCCGCTTTCTCCAGAATCTTTGCATCAATTTCCATTGTTTTCCCTTTCTCCCTGACACACTGCCGTCTCTTTTTCCGACGGTCAGCTCCGATAATCTCCATTGATCCGAACATACTCATACGTCAGATCACATCCCCATGCGGTGGCCGTCTGCGTTCCCATTTTGATGTCCGCGATGGCTCTCACCGTTTCCTGCGATAAGATTTCGGTCGCTTTCTCTTCGCTGTATCCGGTATCCATCCCATTTTCTACGATTTTTAATTTTCCGGCGCTGCTCTCAAAATAGAGATCGACTTTTTCAGGGTCAAACTCCGCCCCGGAATATCCCATTGCGCACAAAATTCTTCCCCAATTGGCGTCATGGCCAAAAATCGCCGCTTTTGTCAGATTGGAGCAGACGATGGATTTGCTCAGCGTCCTTGCCTGCTCTTTCGTGGCGGCGCCTACGACTGTCGCCTCAAAAAGGCACGTACATCCCTCCCCGTCTCCGGCAATCTTCCGGCAGAGGCTGACCATCACGGCGTGAAGCGCCTCGCAAAATGCGTCATAGGCAGCGCCCTCCCCGGTGATTTCCTCATTTTGGGCAAGACCATTGGCCAGCACGAGAACGCTGTCGTTTGTAGACGTATCCCCGTCGACAGAAATCATATTGAACGTATCGACCACATCTTCGCGCAGTGCTTTCTGAAGCATCTCGCGGGAGATGGCTGCGTCCGTCGTGACAAAACAGAGCATTGTCGCCATATTGGGGTGAATCATGCCGGAGCCTTTGCACATACCGGCTACCGTGACCGTTTTTCCGTCAATCACCGTCTGTACGGCCTTCTCCTTCGACTTTGTATCGGTCGTCATAATCGCCTCCGCTGCCAGACGCCCATCGTCTCTCGTCGATCCAAGGCAGCGCGACATCTTGCCGATTCCGTCTTTGATGATGTCCATCGGAAGCGGTCTTCCAATGACACCGGTGGAGGCAACAAGGACAGCCGAAGCCGGAATGGAAAGATGGGCTCCGACCTCTGCTGCCATATCCATGCAGTTTTTGTATCCGCTCTCCCCTGTGCAGGCATTTGCCACGCCGCTGTTTACGACGATTGCCTGGGCAAACGCAGATTCCTCCGTGACGAATTTATCCCATTTTACGGGGGCTGCCTTTACGACATTTGTTGTAAACACACCGGCGGAGACAGCCGGTACTGTGCTGAACACAAGTGCCATATCTTTTTTGGATCCTTTTTTGATGCCCGCACAGATTCCCGTCGCCAGAAATCCTGCGGGGGCGGTCACACCGCCATTAATTGCTTGTACCATATGTTTTTTACTCCTGTCTCATTTGGATTGTGTTTCCTTGTTACGGGAACATTGGGATCTGCATCAGTCCCTCCTGCTCCTTTCGGCCGAACATCAGGTTCATATTCTGAATTGCCTGTCCTGCCGCCCCTTTTACGAGATTGTCCATCGCGCCCATCAGAATGACGCGCCGGGTGCGGGGGTCAACTTTGACGTTTACATCGACATAATTGCTCCCCTCTACCCATCTCGTCTGCGGGCAGACGCCGCTCTCCAGCAGCCGGACAAACGTCTCTTTCCCGTAGTACTGCTCATAGACAGCTCTGATGTCCTCCTCGGTGACGTCTTTCGTAAGACTTGCGTAAGCGGTAACCAAGATTCCTCTGTTCATCGGAACAAGATGGGGCGTAAAGCTGATCGTCACATTTTTCTTTGCGGCGTAGGACAGCTGCTCCTCGATTTCGGGTGTGTGGCGGTGCGATGCCACACCGTAGGCTTTGATGTTTTCATTTACCTCGCAGTAGAGGTTGTTGACTTTGGCTCCCCGTCCCGCCCCGGATGTGCCGGATTTCGCGTCAATGATCAGTGTGTTGGGATCGATCCATCCTTCTTTTACGAGCGGATAGACCGACAAAATGGAACAGGTCGGGTAGCATCCCGGATTGGCCAGAAGCCTTGCATGGCGAATCGCCTCGCGGTTGATCTCACTCAGCCCGTACACTGCCTCCCCGATCCACTGCGGGCTCGCATGACGGATTCCATACCACTTCTCATAAACCGATACGTCCTGAATCCGGAAATCGGCGCTCAAATCGATCACCTTTGCCCGATTTAAAATCTCCTCTGTCACCAAAGAGGCGCAAAGACCCTGGGGCGTTGCGGTGAAAATCACATCCGCCTCGTCTGCCAGCGCATCCATATTGTCATCCAGACACGTTTCATCGACAATCTGAAACATATTTTCGTAAACCGATGCATATTTTCGATCAATGTAGCTCTTTGAACCGTACCATACAATCTGAACGTCCCTGTGCTGCAAAAGAAGGCGAACCAGCTCATTTCCTGCATAACCGGTTGCACCAATGATACCTGCTTTTATCATCCTTTTCCTCATTTCCGGCAGCTTCGTCTGCGCAGTCGCCGCCTTTTTTGTCTGTTTCTTTTTTTTGCCGCGTTTTTTTCCTTTCAGAATTCACAAATTCCATTATATCTTGATTTTATCTTCTGTAAAGACCTTTTTTCACTTTTCTTTTTTATTCATTCTTTGTGAATATATTCATTTTGGGCACTCTGCGCGCGATTATTGTGATGCCGGGGGAAAACAGCGGTTTGCCCGCCCAAATATCGCGCATTGCAGCGCATTTGCCCGTCCAAACGTGCCCAAACCGGCTGTTTTGCAAGTTTATCGCCCCCGGAATCGAGCGCTTCCATGCGCTCCATGGCGTATGGGGATCGGAGCCCCTGATATCGTATTATACATTATCCACGAATATTATTCAACATTTTCTTTCTTTTTTTTTTGTTTTTCCTATTGCATTCTTTTCTGGAATGATGTATATTATATCCTGTCAGCAGGAGCCGGTAAGGTAAATGGCTTCTGCATCTGTTCTGAAAAATCCGATTTTTCTCCGGCCTGTGCCCGCGCTGCGCCAGTCGGCAACCCAACAGAAAGCAGCGCAGAAAAGAGGTAAACATGAACGAAAAAGTTGTATTGGCTTATTCCGGCGGATTGGATACAACTGCTATCATTCCGTGGTTAAAAGAAAATTATCACTATGACGTTGTATGCTGCTGTATCGATGTCGGTCAGGAGAGTGAGCTGGCTGGCTTGGAGGAGCGGGCAAAACTGTCTGGCGCATACAAATTATACATTTTAGACTGTGTCGATGAATTCTGTGACGATTATATCGTTCCCTGCGTGCAGGCCAATGCCGTTTACGAGAACAAGTATCTGCTCGGAACTTCTATGGCGCGCCCGCTGATCGCCAAGAAGCTGGTTGACATTGCCCGCAAGGAGAACGCCGTTGCCATCTGTCACGGCGCAACCGGAAAAGGAAACGACCAGGTTCGCTTCGAGCTGAGCATCAAGGCGCTGGCACCCGACATTCAGATTATCGCTCCGTGGCGCTGCAACGAGACATGGAAGATGGATTCCCGGGAAGCGGAAATTGCCTACTGCCAGGCACACGGCATTGACCTTCCGTTCTCTGCCGACAGCAGCTACAGCCGCGACCGCAACCTGTGGCACATCAGCCACGAAGGACTGGAGCTGGAGCACCCGTCCCAGGCGCCCAACTACGATCATCTGCTCGTTCTCGGAAACGATCCGTTCCACGCCCCCGACGAGCCGGAAGAGGTCTCCATCTCCTTTGAGAAAGGAATTCCTGTCGCTGTCAACCAGACCCTGATGAAAGTTTCCGATATTATCCGCACCTTAAATCAGCTTGGCGGCAAGCACGGCATCGGCATCTGCGACATCGTGGAGAACCGTGTTGTCGGAATGAAGTCCCGCGGAGTGTATGAGACGCCGGGAGGAACCATCCTCATGGAGGCACATATGCAACTGGAAGAGCTGATTCTGGACCGGGATACACTGGCATTCAAGAAGGGAATCGGCGATAAGATGGCGGATATCGTCTATGAAGGAAAATGGTTCACGCCGCTTCGCCAGGCACTGCAGGCCTTTGTGGAGTCGACCCAGGAGTATGTCACCGGTGAAGTAAAACTTCTCCTGTACAAGGGCAATCTCATCAAGCAGGGAACAACCTCCCCGTACAGCCTCTACAATGAGAGTCTGGCTTCCTTTACAACCGGCAACCTGTATGACCATCACGATGCAGAGGGATTCATCAACCTCTTCGGACTGCCGTTAAAAGTTCGCGCAATGATGATGGAAAACCTCAAGAAAGAAAACTAAAATAAATACACAAAATGAGATGGTGCAGCCCGAAAAACATCGGGCTGCACCATCTCATCTGCTTTCTGCGGTCTGTTTGGCGCCGAATGTATCTTTTTTTATTCTCTGGACAAATATTCCCCTGTTCTTGTGTCGATGCGGATGCGCTCTCCCTGGTTGACAAAGAGCGGCACATACACGAGCGCACCGGTCTCTACCGTCGCCGGTTTTGTCGCGCCGGTTGCGGTATCTCCCTTGAATCCCGGTTCTGTGTTGGTAATCTCCAGCACAACGAACATTGGCGGCTCTACGGCAAAGACACTGCCATTGATGGAACAGATTTTGCACACTTCGTTCTCTTTTACGAACTTCAGGGCATCTCCGATGACATCTGCAGCGAGCGCAATCTGCTCGTACGTCTCTCCATCCATGAAATAATACAGCTCACCATCATTGTATAAATACTGCATATCCGCTCTGTCGATGCGGGCAGCCGGGAACTTCTCTGTCGGGCGGAACGTCTTTTCTACCACTCCACCGTTTTTTACATTCTTTAACTTTGTTCGAACAAAGGCAGCGCCTTTGCCTGGTTTTACGTGCTGAAATTCAATGATCTGGAAAACGGTTCCGTCGATGTCTACCGTAATGCCATTTCTGAAATCTCCTGCTGAAACCATACCATCATTCCTCCTTGTGTGATAAATCTGTCATTCATTGTTGTCCGCAGCCCGAATTGTCCGCACGAACATGACAGCGGACGAAAAAGCGAGCATACATCTATTGGTATTCTATAACAAAAACCGGAATTTTTCAAGCGATTTTTTCACAATTTTCACTGTCTTCTTTTTCGTTCGTAGAAATACAAAACGATTCGCTCCAGGCGGCGTTTGAGGACAATCTGGATCTCCTCTTTGGGATGAATCGGCTTGACGAGTATGGCGAAAATTCCGGCGCGTCTGGCGCCATACACATCGGTAAACAGCTGATCGCCGACAAATACCGTAGATGTTGTTTCCGTTTTCATCAGCTCCATCGCCTTGCAATAGTTTTTCACGGACGGCTTATGTGCATTTTCGAGAAACAGCGTTCCCACCGCGTCCGCAAACGGCTTCACACGGGGAAGCTGGTTGTTGGAGATGAGGCAGCTTTGCATCCCCATCTGGCGCAGCCGGGAAAACAATTCGATGGCCCGTCTGTCTGCCGGCGCCCCGTGGGGGACAAGCGTATTGTCGATGTCAAAAATCACACCCCGGATTCCCTGATCGTACAGCCGCTGAAAGTCTATGGCATACGCCGAATCCGCAGTGTCGTCCGGATAAAACGCCTGAAACATCACTCTGTCTTCTCCTTTTTGTTTTTTAGAAGTTTCATCACCTCATCTGCAAATGTGTTGGCATCCGTAAATTCCCGGTAAACGGAGGCGAAGCGGACGTAGGCGACTTCCTCCAGATCTTTGAGCTTATCCATCACCAGCTCCCCGATGACGCTGCTCGGAATTTCTTTTGTATCCATGTTAAAGATCGTATTCTCTACGGAATCGATGAGGCGGTGAATCTCTTCCATCGAAACTGGCCGCTTGTGACATGCCCGCACAATGCCGGCCTCTATCTTCGATCGATCATAGGGTTCCCGATTGTTGTCCTTTTTGATGACCATAAGCGGAAATGTCTCCAGTTTTTCGTATGTAGTAAATCTTCTTCCGCACGATTCGCACTGCCGTCTTCTGCGAATGGCATTGTTGTCATCCGACGGTCTGGAATCGATAACTTTTGTGAGCTCCGCACTGCAATACGGGCATTTCATCCTTCATCCCCTCCTTTTCTTCGATCAGCCTTCTGCCAAAAATACGTGAAATGCCTTTACGGCTTCATAGACATCTGCCTTGCTCGTGATCTCCCACGGTGCGTGCATGTTCAGCACCGGAACACCGCAGTCGATTACCTGCATTCCATATTTTGCAAGAATATACGCGATTGTTCCGCCGCCGCCCTGGTCTACCTTTCCAATCTCACTAAATTGATATGCCACTTGATGGCGGTCTAACATTCCGCGCAGCAGGGCGATATACTCCGCGTTCGCATCGTTGCTTCCGCCCTTTCCCCGGCTTCCCACATATTTGTTGAAGCTGGGTCCTTTTCCAAAGTAGGCGCTGTTTTTGGCATCCATCGCGGAGGCGTACAGCGGGTCGAAGGCAACGCTGACATCGGCGGAGAGCACACGGCTAAAGCGCAACGTGCGGCGCAGCGCCAGCTCGCTGTAGCAGCCCATTCGCTCCAGAACTTCAGCCACCATATCCTCGAAGAAGGCGGACTGCATTCCGGTCGCTCCCACGCTTCCGATCTCTTCCTTGTCCACCAAAAGGCAGGCAGCGGTCCGGCTTCCCGCAGGTAAGCGCATCATCGCCTCCAGAGCCGTATACGCACAGACGCGGTCGTCCTGCGCATATCCCATAATCATGCTGCGGTCAAAGCCGAAATCTCTCGCTTTCCCGGCGGGAACCATCTCCAGTTCCGCGGACAGAAAATCTTCCTCTTCCATCCCGTAGGTATCGTGCAGGATATTCAGAATTCCCTGTCTGACGAGATCTTTTCCATCCCCCTCCACAGGTCTGCTTCCCACGAGAATGTCCAGATTTTCGCCTTCGATGACAACAGCGGCCTGCTTTTTCATCATTTCCCCAGACAGATGGACGAGAAGCTCTGTCACTCCGAACACCGGATCATGCTCGTCCTCTCCGATGGCGATTTCGATCTTCGTCCCGTCTTTTTTGGCCACGGTTCCGTGAAGCGCAAGCGGACGGCAAGTCCACTGATATTTTTTGATTCCGCCATAATAATGCGTGTCCAAATACGCCATTCCAGCTTCCTCGTAGAGCGGGTTCGGCTTGATGTCAAGGCGGGGAGAGTCGATGTGCGCCCCCACAATGTTCATTCCCTGCTCCATCGGAGCCGTTCCAATCTGAAGCAGGAGAATTGCCTTTCCCATATTTTGGGCATACACCTTATCTCCCGGCAAAATCTGCTCCTGATTGGCAATGATCTCAGCAAGATCGCGATAGCCGTTGGCTTTTGCCATCGAAATCGCCTCTGCGGTGCATTCCCGCTCGGTCTTGCATGTGCTGATATACGCTTTGTATCGCTCTCCGATCTCCGTCAGTTCTCTGAGTTGTTCTTCCCTGTAGTGTTTCCATGCGTTTGTACGTTCCATATCCGGTTTCCTGCCTTCTCCTTGTTGATCTCGTTTTTTTCCCCATCTCGATTAGATCGGCCGTGTCGCCTCCCTCAGCCATTCCAGCTCCTCGTCGGTCATATATG
>CASGAH010000022.1 GCA_949299375.1 uncultured Eubacteriales bacterium
CTTTTTTTGATACTTCCCTATCCGATTCAAGGCTTTTTCAGGATTTTTCGTCTCTCAGGAGAGCTGGAGTTCATAGAGTTTCTTGTAGATGCCATTTTGTGCCAGCAGTTCCTGATGGTTTCCGGATTCCCGAAGGCGACCTTTGTGCATGACCATAATTTTGTCCGCGTGCTGAATGGTAGACAGTCGGTGTGCGACCATAATGGTTGTCCGGTTCTGCATGAGTGTTTCCAGCGCACTCTGAATGAAGCCTTCTGTCTCGGTATCGATGTTTGCGGTTGCCTCATCCATGACAAGAATGGCAGGATTGTAGGCAAGCGTCCTTGCAAAGGAGAGGAGCTGGCGCTGTCCGGCGGAGAGTGTGGATCCTCTCTCCGTCACCTGGGAGGAATAGGACCCTTCCAGGGATTCGATAAAACCGGAAGCGTGAACCAGCTGAGCAGCCTGTCGGACATCGGCCATCGAAATATCGGGATTTCCAAGAGTGATGTTCGATCGGATGTCTCCGGTAAAAAGAAATACATCCTGCTGCACCTGTCCAATGAACTTTCGAAGTGTCCTCGGATCCCATTTCCGGATCTCGATTCCATCAATATAAATCTCTCCTTTCTGGACATCATAGTAACGCCCGATGAGATTCAAAATGGAGGATTTCCCTGCGCCGGTTGCGCCCACAAAGGCAACCTTCTGCCCGGGTTCGATGGTAAAGCTGATGTCTTTGAGGACGTAGTCCTCCTTCTCGTAGGCGAACCAGACATGCCGGAATTCAATCTTTCCCTGAACCTGACTTGGCTGAAGCGGGTGATCCGGGACGGGAATCTGATCGGTTGTATCCAAAAGAGAGAACACTTTCTCTCCGGAAGCGATTGCGGACTGAAGGGTTCCGAATTGCTCGGCCAGGTCCTGGATGGGCTCGAAAAAGGAGCGCACATAGTTGATGAAAATGTAGAGCATTCCGACGGTAATTGTCTCATCCATGGCCAAAAGTCCGCCCCGATAAAAGACGATGGCCAGAGAGAGAATCGAAAGGAAGAAGACGAGGGGACGGAAGATGGCAAAAATCAGGATTTCGCGCAAGTATGCCCGATAAAGGGATACATTCTTCTCTGTAAACTCGTCGTATTTTTGCTGTTCCCGGGCAAAGATCTGGATGAGGCGCATACCAGACAGGTGCTCGGAGAGGAAGGTGTTTAAGTCGGTCAGCTTGTTTCGCGCAATCCGGTAGGCTCTCCGGGAAAGGACCCGGAACGTGAAAATCAGCACGGCGGCCAACGGCAGGAGGAGAAACGAATACAGCGCCAGCGTCGGATTGAGAAGCAGCATAACGGCAAGATAGCCGATGATCTTGACGAAATTCCGGAACAGGCGGGCGAGAAGTGTGCTGAACATTTCGTTGAGCGCCTCGGTGTCATTGGTCACACGGGTTACCAGTGTTCCGACCGGTGTTGTATTGAAATAATTCAGAGACAGGCTCTGCATATGCTGAAAAACCTCCATGCGCAGCCGGTAAATCGTCTCCTGCCCGATTTTCTGGAGAATCCATTGCTGGAAGCTCGTACACAGATAGCGGATCACCAAAAGGAGGAAGTAGGCGACTCCGTATGTGTACAGAATGTCTCCTTCCGGCGATGTGCGAAACAAGTCAATGGCATCTCCGATGAGGATGGGCTGAATCAGTTCGCATCCGGTCAGAAGGAGGACGAGAAAGAGGGCGGCTGCCAGGGGCACCGCGTGAGGCCTCATATAAGAACAGAGGCGAAAAAAGAGCGTCGGGTGTTGTTTGAAATGTTCTTTCACAGTTATACCTCCAGTGACAATTGTTTTTCCAGCTGCTGTTTTTCATAGAGAGAGGCGTAGAGTCCGCCCTGCTGAATCAGCTGCTCGTGCGTGCCGATCTCTGCCGCCCGTCCCTCGTCCATGACAAGGATGCAGTCCGCATGGGAAACGGTCGAAATCCGGTGGGCGATCATGATGGTTGTCTTGCCTGCCCGCTCCTCTTTTAGGTTGTGCAGAATCTGCTCTTCTGTGTCGGTATCAACGGCAGAGAGGGAATCATCCAGAATGAGGATGGGGGCATCTTTTAACAGTGCGCGCGCGATGGAGCTGCGCTGCTTTTGTCCTCCGGAGATGGTAACGCCCCGTTCTCCGACAACGGTTTCATATTTCTGCGGGAGTTCCATGATGTTGTCATGGACACACGCCAGCTTTGCGGCATGTTCGATGCGTTCTTTGGTCGGCGCGTCTGACCCGAAGGCAATGTTTTGGTACAGTGTGTCAGAAAAAAGAAAATGATCCTGCGGTACGTAGGCAATGTGTTCCCGGAGCAAGTGCAGCGGAATCCGGTTGATGTCATGTCCATCAAACAAAATCATCCCGTCCCCGACCTGAAAGAGGTGGAGAAGCAGATTGACAAGTGTTGTCTTGCCCGAACCGGTTCTTCCGACAATGGCGAGTGTCTGCCCAGCCGGGAGAGAGAGACTGAGGTCGCAAATGGCCGGATGGCTCTCGCCCGGATAAGAAAATGTCAGGTGATTGAGTGTGAGTGCGCCCGTGAGGACAGCATTCGGGTTGACATCCGGACGGTCGGAGATGTCCGGCTCTTCCTGGAGAATGCCGAGAATTCGCTGAATGGAGGCATTTCCCTGGGAAAAGAGATTGACGGAGTCTCCTGCGGCAATCATCGGCCAGACGAGGTTTCCGAGATACTGGTTAAACGTAATAAACTGCCCCACAGAGATCGTCCCGCGCAGTGCCAGGTGACCACCATAGATGAGGGCGATCAGATAGCTGATTCCGATCATAAAATCCATCAGAGGCTGGATGAAGGCGTTGAGCCTTGCCACAGAAAGGTTGGCATCCATCGCATTTTTGGCGGCGCGGGAGAACTGCTCTGCCTGCGCTTCTTCCTGGACAAACGATTTGATGACGCGGATTCCGGAAATGCTCTCCTGAACCTGATCGGTCAGATCTGCGTAAGCTTCCTGGCGGAGCCGGGAACGGCGTTTGACTTCTTTTCCATACCAATAGACACCCGCGGCGAGAAACGACATCGGGATAACGGCCAGCAGTGTCAGGGAAAAGCTGATGTGAAAGACCATCTGAATGATGACCATGATGGTGAAAACGGAGGCGTCAAAGGCTGTGAGGACCGCCGGTCCAAGCGCCATCCGGATGGCATTCAGGTCATTGGTAAAATGCGCCATCAGATCCCCGGTCTTGTGGCGGTTGTAGTATTCCGCGGACATCGTCTCCAGATGAGCAAACAGGCTGCTTCGGATTTCTTTTTCAATCTGCCGGCTGGCTCCAAACAGAAAAAATCTCCAGAAGAATCGTCCCAGAGCGAGCCCGAATCCAAGGGACAGAAGCTGAATGACGAGAAGATGAAGCCCCGAGAGGGTGAGCGTTCCGGAGTCCAGGGAATCGGTAAGCGTTCCAGTCAGGATGGGAAGCTGGAGATTGAAATAATCGACAGCCAGAAGCGTAAGGATTCCCAGAACATATTGTTTCCAGTGTGCTTTCAGATAACTTCCAATAAAACGTGACGATGACATAGTACCTCCTAAACGACTCCTCCCCAGAGAGGAGTTTGCTGCTCTTCATTATAGCAGATCTTCTGCATAAAAAATGGTCATTCTTAGCGTAAATTTGTCGTACTCTATCGTTCGCGGGCAGTCTGGAATTGTCGGTTTCTCCCTTGCGCATTGAAAAAAAACATGATATCATAGTACGAAACAACCATTGCTGTGGGAACAATCAAAAGATACGATCAGCAAAGAAAAGAGGAGGAAGAATGAGACGAGGAAAAGGGATCGTGTGCGCGATGCTGCTGCTTGCGGGGCTGACATCCTGCCTGTCGGCCCGGCAGACCGACGGGCCGAGTGTCTCCATTGAGAGCGAGTTTTTGGAAATCCTGGAGCACAATCAGGAAGGTCAGGAAGAACTTGAGAGTGGAAATGCGCATGGGACAGAGGCGGATTCTCAGGAGGTGACACAACCTCACTCAACAGCTCAGACAGAAGAGGCGTCTATGGAAGTGCCGCTGTGGGAGAGCGATGCACCGCAGGATGTCTTTTCAGAGCTTTCACAGGAGGAGCAGATGCAGTGGATTTGCCAGTCCATTGGAGCCATTCTGGTATGCCTGCCGCAGCTGGACTACTATAGTCCGGCCGTCTACGAGGCGGATTCCTCCTTTGCGGCATCCTATCTTCAAAAGATAGCTTCTCTCTATTATCGGGAAGAAGCCAGACAATACGCGGGGATCGAGAACACTTCCTGCGAGCAGTATGTGGCATGGTCCAAAGAGAAAACGGGCTTTTTCCTGGATGTCGTGTTTGGAGGATGGTTTACCGAAGAACAACTGGAGTGTGATGAGGACAGCATCCTTTTTCATGACGGCTGCTACTACATTGGAATCCCGCAGGAGGAAGAAGAGGTTCATGTCAGTGTAAATTACCGCTCGGAGGGAGGAGAGATTGCCGACTGCCTGTTTGACTTTCTAGAGGAGGGGACTGGCCGGGAGAAACGGAGCGGACAGCTCTATGTCAGCCTCCAAATGGCGCAGCTGACGTACTCGGACCAGTATTTCTTTGAGATTATTGTGCAGTGAAAAAACCCCATCTGACGCTTGCGCATCAGATGGGGAATACGAAAGGGGAGGATAAGTATTCTCTTCTTTTGTAGGAGGAAGCGGCAAGAGGGGGAGTCCAACCGCTTCCCTCGTCCGTTCAGGCTGTTGTTCTGAAGGACTACTTATAGTATGAACCAATTCCTCCTCCTTATTCAAAAACTTTGAAAAAAATACGGGGCGCCGGCTGCGTGCGGAGGAGGAGATCTGCGATGGAGGAAAAGATGGAAGCATATTCCTGTTTTGCAAAATATTATGATCTATTTATGGAAGACATTCCATATGAAATGTGGCATTGCTACATTCGAAGTCTTTTGAGAGAACATTCGATCGAAGACGGCCTTGTTTTGGAACTTGGATGCGGCACCGGTACGATGACAGAGCTTCTGGCGGGAGACGGCTATGATATGATCGGGGTGGATCAGTCCGTCGATATGCTGGCGCAGGCCATGGAAAAGCGGGAGGCATCCAAAAGCTCGGTTTTGTATCTCCAGCAGGACATGCGCGAATTTGAGCTGTATGGAACGGTTCGCGCCATTGTAAGCATCTGCGACACGATGAATTATCTGCTCGAAGAGGAGGAGTTTGTTCAAGTATTAAAACTTGCCAACAATTATCTGGATCCGAAGGGTCTGTTTTTGTTTGACCTGAAAACAGAACATTATTACCGCGATGTGACCGGAGACCGTGTCTTCGCCGAGAACCGTCCGGACGAGAGCATCATCTGGGAGAACCTCTACGATGAGGATGAGAAACGCAATGAATATGGCGTGACGATTTTCGCGCGGGGAACGGATGGGCGCTATGACCGGATGGAGGAAGTTCACGTTCAGAGGGCGTGGGATGTGGCGTCAATCCGGCGGATGGCCAAAGCGGCGAATCTGACATGGGTTGCCGCATACGATGCGTTCACGAGAGAACCGGTCCGCGAAGACAGCACACGGATTTATGTGCTGCTGCAGGAGAACGGCAAGAGCAAAGACAAAGACGAGGAAAAGAGGGAAGAAGAAAATGAGTGATTATATTGTTCGCGCGACGGCGGCACAGGGACAGATCCGGGCATTTGCCGCCGTGACAAGAGATGTTGTGGAGAAAGCCCGCCAGGCACATCAGACAAGTCCGGTTGTCACAGCGGCGCTGGGGCGGCTCTTGACGGGCGGGCTGATGATGGGAAGTATGATGAAGTCCGAGACAGACCTTCTTACGATCAAGGTGGAGGGAGATGGCCCGATGCGCGGGATGCTTGTGACCGCGGACGCCAATGGAAATGCAAAAGGGTATGCCTATGAACCGCAGGTCATTCTCCACGCCAACGAGAAAGGAAAGCTGGACGTGGCGGGCGCAGTGGGCTCCGGCGTGCTGAGCGTCATCAAAGATCTGGGGATGAAAGAACCGTATGTCGGACAGACAGCGCTTGTCAGCGGAGAAATTGCGGAAGATTTGACGTACTACTACGCCGTCTCCGAGCAGACGCCATCCAGTGTCGCGCTGGGCGTTTTGATGAACCGAAACAATACCGTGCGGCAGGCGGGAGGATTTCTGCTGCAGCTGATGCCCGGCGTGTCAGAGGAGATCATTGACCGTCTGGAACAAAAGCTGGCCGGACTTGCCCCTGTGACGTCTCTTCTGGACCGGGGGATGTCGCCGGAGGAAATTCTGGAATCGATTCTGGGAGAGTTTGGACTTGCTGTCAATGACCGGATCCCGGCGCGCTTCTTTTGCAATTGCAGCAAAGAGCGGGTCGCAAGGGCCATCGCCAGCATCCCGGCGCAGGATATGGAGAGCATCTTGGCGGACGGAAAGCCGATCGAAGTCAATTGCCAGTTTTGCAACACGAATTATGTGTTTGAGGCAGAAGAATTGAGGGAAATGGTGCTGCGGCGCAAGGAATGATGGAAGAGCGGATCACGTGGATTGGACAGGGAGAGATTCCCCCTGTCCAATTGTTTACATCAATTTCAATTGTTTGAATTCGTACCTATCATGGGAATACCGTGTAATGACAAATTAAGATACCCGTCGCAATGTCTGCAAGATCAGATGACTGGCCAGACGAAAATCATTGTAGAGCAAGCAGGCGGCATCTATTCGAATACGCGATGTTCATATATGAAGTAAGAAAGGCAAAAGAAAAATGCAATAAGATTAAAGTTTTACAACGTTTGCTGCCTGAGGACCCTTCGGGCCGGTTACAACATCAAATTCAACAGCCTGGCCCTCATCGAGTGACTTGAAGCCTTCTCCTGTGATGGCGGAAAAATGAACGAAATATTCTTTTCCTTCGCCGCTGGAGATGAAGCCATAGCCTTTTTGGTTGTTGAACCACTTCACTGTGCCATTCATGGTGTGATACCTCCAAAAAAAAATCTGTCTGAGCCAGCGTAGATGTCAGGACGACATCTAAGTAAAGAATATCACATGAATGTTGAGCTGTCAAGGAAATTTCGCTCAAATAAGGACAAACCCTCCGAAATGTTCGCATATCACGGATGATTGACAAATGATTCAGATCTTGTTATACTACAAAACGAGAAAAAAAGTACAGAAATGAGGTAGAAGATGGAATCCATATTACTTCTCTCGGCGCAGACTGCTCTTACAGCAGACAGAGTGCCTTTGATTTCGGTTGTCAGCATTATTGTCAGCGCGCTGCTGATTGTCGCAGTTCCGACGGCATCGATTTTGTTTCTCTGGAAGCGGTGCAAAGTGACGCTGGGCTCCGTGATGTACGGCATTTCCTTTTATATTTTTACCGGATATTTGCTGCAGCAGATTGCCTCTGTGGTTGTCTACCAGGTGACAGGGGGAGATCCGGGGGCAGCCGGAATCTTTTCGTATGCCATCGTCACAGTGCTGTTTGAGGCTTTGGGGATTTATGGAGGGATGCTCATCCTTCGGCGTTTCTTCCCGGGCATTCGAAATGGGGCGGGATTTGCAGTCGGATACGCCTCCATTGAGCTGATTATGGCCGCAGGCTTTGTCGTATTTATGTTTATCACTATGATAATTGCACTGAACTCTGCCGGGTTGGAGTCGGCTGTCCTGGATTATCCGGAAGCAGACCGCGAAGAGATCCGCACAATCTTCCAGACGCTGATTCAGATGCCCTGGTACGAGTATGCGATTTATGGTGTCCAGGCGGTTCTGATTGCGCTCTTTCGCTATTGTGTCACCGCACTTCTCTACGGGGTTTCCATTGGGAAACTGCACCGGAAGTGGATTGCACTGTCGGCAGCGCTCTGCCTTTTGTTTCGGCTGCCCGATATTGTCTACCAGCTCGGACTGATGGAAAGTCCGCTTCTGATTGAGATTCTGTTTGTTTTTGTGACCGCTGTGATTGCAGCGATTGTCTGGAAAACGGTGAATCAATTCATGAAAGAGGAAGTGGAGCAGGTCATGCTGCCCAAGAAAAAGCCGCTTCCGAAAATGCCGAAAATTATCATGCCGAAATAATAGGATTGGAGCTGTTTTCACACTGCGAGCGTGCCTGGCACGGAGCAATGTATGAACGGGTCGGGAAGTTTCTTCCCGACCCGCTTTCAAAAGAGGATGTTTGTCGTTGCTATTTGGAATGGATGGTAAATTTTAAAATGCTGCACGGAGGAATCTGGAAAGAAATCCCCTGATCTGTGACTGCAAAATCGGTAAAAGGAGCCGGAACGACGGTTTCGGGATCTTCAAACGTATTGTGTGCGTGAACTTCGTTTGTAAGAATTTCCGCATCGACGCTTTGGATTTTGGTGTCGGCAATGACTGCATCGATTGGGTAGGCCGTGTCCAGGGAGAGGTTGGTCAGCGTGACGGTCAGTGTTCCGTCTGCGCTGACGGAGGCGGATTCGCTCAGTGCATCGACGGAATACTTCTTGGCCGGACGGCCCTCTCTGTGCCATTCGCGGGTTGTCTCCAGAAGAAGCTCTCTGTTTACCGGAAGCTGTTCGCTCTCGATGGACGACTGTACAAGCTGGGCTTCCTGGTGATCTTTATACATCCGGAAAATATGGTAAGTTGGCGTCAGAATCATTTTTGCGCCTTCTGTCAAAATAACAGCCTGCAAAACATTGACGAGCTGGGCAATGTTTGCCATCTTGACACGGTCGCAGTGTTTGTTGAAAATATTTAAGGTAATGCCTGCAATCAGAGCGTCCCGCATTGTATTTTGCTGATACAGGAATCCCTCCTCGGTGCCCGGCTCTACGGTGTACCAGCTTCCCCACTCGTCGACGATCATGGCAACTTTCTTCTTCCGGTCATAGCGGTCCATAATTGCCCCGTGGTTTCGGATCAGCTCGTCCATGAATACGGTCTTGTACATTGTCAGGTAGTACTCGTCCTCGTCAAACTCCGTTGCGCTTCCCTTTTCCTCCCATCCAAGAGGGTGGACATAGTAATGGAGAGAAAGACCGTCCATATACTTTCCGGCAACTTTCATCACGCCGTCTGTCCACTTGTAGTCATCTACGTTGGGACCGCAGGCGATCTTAAAGATTTTCTTTTTGCGAACCGTCTCCTCGTCGTCATCCTTGTTGATTTTGACATAATTTCTGACATACGTCTGGTAACGGCGGTACTCATTGGCGTAAAATTCCGGCGTCATGTTGCCGCCGCATCCCCAGTTCTCGTTGCCTATGCCAAAATAGTCGACTTTCCAGGGATCAGGGTGTCCGTTTTTGGCTCTCAGATCTGCCATCGGAGATATCCCCTGAAACGTCATATATTCAACCCACTCCGACATTTCCCGGACCGTACCGCTTCCGAGATTTCCATTGATATAGACTTTGCATCCGAGCTGACGCGCCAGCTCCATAAACTCGTGCGTTCCGAAGCTGTTGTCCTCCACAACACCGCCCCAGTGGGTGTTGATCATTTTCTTGCGGTTTTCCTTCGGGCCAATCCCGTCTTCCCAGTGATATTCGTCGGCAAAGCATCCGCCCGGCCAGCGAAGAACCGGAATCTTCATTTCCTTTAAGGCGGCGACAACATCATTTCTCATCCCGTTTGTGTTGGGGATGGGGGAGTCTTCCCCTACATACAGTCCCTCGTAGATGCATCGTCCAAGATGCTCGGAAAAGTGGCCGTAAATCTCAGCGTTGATTTTACCAGTTTTTACATTTGGATTCACGTATAATTTCGCCATAGCAAACCTCCTGAATCTAAATCGTTTACCGTGGAGGAGGAAGTCCCTCCGCGGATGTTGAAATATTAAATAAAAAATGAATATTTCAACGTTTTGCTTAATCATATATTACGTGGAAACTGGAAAAATGTCAAGAGTAATTTCAAAATAATTTTCAGTGTATCGGAAAATCGCACGAAAAAAACTTTGTTTTCTCATTGACTTTATGGAACTATGCCGTTATAATAAAAGGGAATGGTGATATAAGTTCATTTTGCACTGAAGGAATAACAGGTTTCGTGCAGGCTGTCTGAAGGGAGGAAGGAAATTGGAAATGAAGCGCTACCGTTCCCTGCGGGAGGCGGAGCCTGTATGGAGGGCGCTGAGCGCCTCCGCCCGTCTGCGGATTATGGAGATTTTGTATGAGCAGGAGGACAAAAGCTTCCATGAGCTGGCTTGTGAGCTGGGACTGACAAACAGTGCAATTACGATGCACATCAGTAAGCTGGAAGAGGCGGATCTCATAGAAGTTCAGGTTGTGCCCGGAAAGAGGGGGAACCGCAAGGTCTGCCGTCCGAAGTACAGCCGCCTGTATTTTGAATTTGACGAGGGGAGACCGCACCGGAGACAAAACGTATATGAAGATGACATCCGCATCGGATATTATACGAAGTGTGAGGTGGCGCCCACCTGCGGAATCTCTACGGAACATTCCATCATCGGGGAGTTAGACGCCCCGAAGTATTTCTTTTTTCCGGAACATTTCGAGGCGGAAGTGCTCTGGTTTGGATACGGGTTTGTGGAGTATCAGCTGCCGAACCATCTGAAAGCAGGTCAGAAGGTGACACAGATGGAACTGTCGTTTGAGATTTCTGCGGAATGTCCGGGATTTTGTGAAGATTATCCGTCCGACATTCATTTTTATCTCAACGGAATCCTGCTTGGAGTCTGGATCAGTCCCGGAGATTTTGGCGCCAGAAGAGGGCGTCTCGCGCCGGAGTGGTGGCCGGACACGTGCAATCAATACGGGCTGCTCAAGACGCTGACCATCAATGAGAAGGGAACCTTTTTGGACAACGGGATCCAGCTGGGACCTGTTACCATCCAAGATTTGAACCTAGACTACAGCAGCTTTATGGAATTTCGATTTGCGGTTCCGCGGGAGACGAAAAACTGCGGAGGATTTACCATTTTTGGCCGCACGTTCGGGGATTATGCACAGGGGATCCGGGTCCGGGTTTTCTATGAGGAATAGAGAGAAAGAGCGAAGCGAAATGGGGATTGAAGGGACGACGGAAATGAGCAAGGGAGGTCGATGCCGATGAGGGCAAGAGATGTTGCAAAAGAATGGATTTGGGCGATTGTGATGCTGGCGGCGTTTTTGGCATACTGGTTTGCGATGCTGATGATTGCCAGCTTTATTACAATGAGTATCATTCACTGGGAGTTTCGTGTGATCTGCATTCTCTCGGGTGTTCTGGGTGTTTCCTCCTGGATCATCTATCAGATTGTCACCGTTCGAAAGAAAAGGCGGGCGGAGGAGATTCTGCGCAGATATCGGGAGTGAAACGGTTCGGGCTGCAGCAGAGAAAACGAAGCGTTCAGAGTGAGGTCAGAGTCATCAAAAAGAAAAGGAGAGATGAATATGACAAACAAAGATTCTTTGGTCCGCACAAGCTACAATGGAGCGTGGATTGAGCAGCGCGCGGATCCGTATGTGTACCGGCATACAGACGGAACGTATTATTTTACCGCATCGGTACCGGCGTATGACCGCATCGTTCTTCGCAGTGCTTCCACAATCAAGGGGCTTGCGTCGGCGGAAGAGACGACGATATGGAAGAAGCATCCGGTTGGCCTGATGAGTCAGCATATCTGGGCGCCGGAAATCCATTATCTTCAGGGGAAGTGGTACATTTATTTTGCTGCAAGTAAAGTGGATGATATTTGGGCGTTAAGACCGTATGTATTGGAATGCGAGTCGCAGGATCCGATTGCGGGGCCCTGGAGAGAATTGGGACAGATGCAGTGCGCAGACGACGATCCGTTCTCGTTTCGCTCGTTCTCCTTGGATGCGACGGTTTTTGAGGACGGGGGAACGTATTACTACATCTGGGCAGAGAAGGTGGGCGTCGGCGCAGCCATCTCCAATCTGTACATTGCCAAGCTGGAGACGCCAAACAAGCTTAAAACCGTCCAGGTTCTCTTGACGACACCAGATTATGACTGGGAACGGGTTGATTTCTGGGTAAATGAAGGTCCGGCCATCCTAAAGCATGACGGAAAAATTTATATGACATTTTCGGGCAGCGGGACGGGCGCCTGCTATTGTGTGGGAATGATGAGCGCACAGGAGGGAAGTGATCTTTTGGATCCGCTTTCCTGGAAGAAGGAGCGCTATCCGGTGCTTCGCACAGACGCAGAAAAGCACATTTATGGCCCGGGACACAACTGCTTTGTCAAGTCGGAAGACGGAAAGAAAGACCTTATGGTATTCCATGCGAGACAGTACGAGCAGATCGTGGGAGATCCGCTCTATGATCCGAACCGTCATGCGATGATACTGGAAGTAACGTATGGTGAAACAGGACGTCCTCTGTTTGAATACCAAAAGATCGGGGAGGACGGGGGTTCGTCAATTTGACGAAAATTTGAGCGCAAAACAAAATCCGGCGCAAAAAAAGCGGAATTGCCGGAGAAAAAATGTATCAAAATAGCCAGTTGCCCTTCGCGCAGCTGGCTATTTTTATTGCTATTTGACGGGATAACTTGTACGGAAAAAAAGCTCGAAATTCCTAAAAAAGGGCAAACTTGTTCAGTTTTAACGAAGAATTTACACTTTCATAAGTGATTTTTGATTGTTTGCCCGAGTTTTTGTTGACTATTGTGAAAAAAATAGATATACTAAAGTTACCTGCTTTGCCATGCGGTGTGCTGCGTGGCGGACAAAAAAAGAAAAGGAGGAAAGAAGATGGGTTACAAGAAAACAACTCGCATGGCAGCGTTTCTGCTCGGGATGGTTATGATTGCATCTGCATCGATCACATATGCAGAGCCGGATACGACCACAGAAGACGAAACGACTGCCGTTGCTGTTGAGGAGTACTCCAACGAACGTCTGGAAAACAATTATACCATTGTCAGCCAGAAGTTTACGGCAGCTCCCTACACCGGCGATCCCATTGAGATCAGCGCGGAAGATGCATTTGACGAGTCCGGCGACGGAGAACTTGTGACAGATTCCACAACAGAAGAAGGCTATGACGGCAAAGTTGTAGATGCTACGATCGGTGATACCGTGAAGTTCATCGTAGACGTTCCGGAAAAAGGCCTGTACTATCCAAGTTTTGACTACTTGTCTTATGACAGCTCGATCTTACCAGTGGAAATGTCTCTGAGACTGAATGGAGAATATCCATACTATGAGGCCAGAGGTCTGGTGTTTGAAAGCTCCTGGCAGGATGCAGAGGAAGCGAGCTATGACCGTTACGGCAATCAGATTGTGGCAATCCCCAACAAGCTGATCGAATGGTCCAACAAGTATCTGATGGACGGCAGTTATCGATGGTCTACTCCGCTGGCACTTGAGCTGGAGGAAGGGGAGAACGAAATCGAGCTTACGATTCTGGAGGGTACGGTATACCTGGGGAATATTTATCTGAATGCGGAAACGGTAATTCCGGAATACACGGGATCCGAGAAGGCTGAGGCGACCGGGGAGGCGGGAGTTATCGTCATCCAGGCGGAAAGCCCGTATGTCAGAAACGACTCCTCCATCCGTGCGCTCTGTGAGTACAACGTCAACCTGGATCCGTATCAGGTAGAAAACAAGACGCTGAACGCATTGGACGGCGCTTCCTTTAGCGATGCGGGTCAGAGTGTTACGTATCAGGTTGAGGTGACAGACGAAGGGTATTATTACATGGCTTGGAATTATACTCAGCCGGACAAGTCTGATTTCCCTGTATTTGTTGACATTTCGCTGGATGGAGCGGTGATCAACACAGCATTCAAAGATTATCCGGTTCCATATGCTTCGAACTATGGAAATTATTCTTTTGTCGATTCTGACGGCAACTTGCTGAGCATGTATCTGACCGCAGGTGTACATACACTGACGCTTACCATCAGCGCAGATCCGCTGAGAGAAGCGCTTGAGACAGTGGATCAGATTATGAACGGTGTGAATGACCTTTCCCTGGACATCACAAAGCTTGCCGGAACAAACAAAGACAAATATCGTGACATCGATGTAGAACGCTACATTCCGGATGCAAGCGCAAAGCTTCTTGGCTGGGCAGATCAGCTGGATGCGATTTACGACAGCATGAAAGTGTACAATCCGGATGTAAAAGAGATCGGTGCCTTCGCCAACATCAGTATTGTGACGAAGCAGCTGAGAGATCTGGCGGAGAACCCGAACGACCTTCCGTATCGTGTCAATGAACTTTGCCAGAGCACAAGTTCCGTAAACCAGAACCTGGCAAATATGGTCGACATTTTAAATGCCAATGCGGTTTCCATTGACCGAATCTATCTCTATCAGGAGGGAGACTCTCTTCCAAAGAAGGCTGGCATCATCAAGAGCATTACATCCAGCATCAGCCGTTTCTTCTCCTCGTTCATGGATCAGGCATACTCTTCCGGCAACAAGAATCCGGACAGCCTTCAGGTTTGGGTAAGCCGCCCGAGACAGTATCTGGAGATTATGCAGAAGATGGTCGATGACGACTTTACGAGAAAGACCGGAATTGAAGTAGAGTTGTCCATCATGCCGGATCAGAACAAACTTGTACTGGCAAACGCTTCCGGATCGGCTCCGGATATCGCGACGGGCATCAACTACTCGGTGCCGTTTGAATTGGCAATCCGCGGCGCCCTTGTGGATCTGACCGAGTTCGATGATTTCGTAGAGATCGCAAACCGCTACACGGAAGGTCTTCTCGTTCCCTCCACCATTGGCGACGGAATTTATTCTCTCCCGGAGACAATGAATTTCTGGGTATTGTTCTATCGGACCGACATCCTGGATAAGCTGGGACTGGAAGTTCCCAATACCATCGAGGATGTAAAAGATATGCTTCCGCAGCTGCAGATGAGAGGTCTTGACTTCTATTATCCGGCTGCAGGAACAACTGCAATGAAAAACTTCCATATGACAACCCCGATTCTCTTCCAGTACGGTGCGACGCTGTACAGTGAATTTGCGGGGGCGACGACAATCAACAGCGAGGAAGGCGTTGCCGGATTTACAGAACTGACCGATCTGTTTACCATTTACAACATTCCTTCCGATGTTCCGAACTTCTATCAGCATTTCCGAAACGGAGACATCCCGATTGGAATTGCAGATTACGGAGTATACAACCTGCTGACGAATGCCGCTCCGGAAATTGCAAACTCCTGGAGCATCAGTGTCATCCCTGGCATTGAGCAGGAAGACGGAACCATTTCCCGCTACAGCTCCGGCGGCGCCGAGAGTACGATTATGTTTGCTTCGGATGAAGAGCGGGAAGCACAGGCATGGGAATTCATGAAGTGGTGGTCCAGCGCGGACGTTCAGGCGGAATTCGGACAGACACTTCAGATTACCTACGGTTCTGAGTACATCTGGAACACGGCAAACACCGAGGCTTTCAATATGCTTCCGTGGAAGACAGAAGATAAGAAGGTCATCATTGAGCAGAGTGAGTGGATCAACGAAGCACCGCGTATCCTTGGTACGTACATGCTGGAGCGTGAGCTGAGCAACGCCTTCTATGCAGTCGTAAACAGCGGTGACAGCATCCGCGAGACGCTGGATGACGCAGTAAAGCGGATTGACCGTGAGACAGAACGTAAACTGGAAGAGTTTGGATACAATGATACGAACGGAAATGTTTTGATTCCGTACACCGTTCCGACCATTGATACAGTAAAGGAGATCCTTGGAAAGGGGGCGAATGATTGATGGCAAAGAAAAAGACTTCTATTGCAAAAAGGGAGTCTGCGAATAAAACAGCATATGCATTTATTGCCCCTTATGCAATTTTGTTCCTTACCTTCATTTTGATTCCAATGGCGATGGCGATTATCTTGTCGTTTACGAACTTCAATGCCATCCAGTTCCCGAAGTTTGTAGGATTTTTAAACTACATCAACCTAATTACGCAGGATGAAATCTTCATGCAGTACGTCCTGCCCAATACCGTGGCCTATGCCATCATTGTAGGCCCGGGCGGTTACTGCCTCTCCTTCCTGATTGCGTGGGTATTGGCACAGCTGTCCTCCGTTCCGAGAACGATTCTGGCGCTGATTTTCTACTCCCCGTCGCTTTGCGGCGCGACCGGTGTGGCAATCCTCTGGAAGATCATCTTCTCCGGAGACCAGACAGGTTACTTAAACAGCTGGCTGATTGAACTTGGAATTATCAATGAGCCGATCATCTGGCTGACAAACGCCAGCTACCTGCTTCCGATCGTTATCATCGTTGCACTGTGGTCTAGTATGGGAATCGGCTTCCTCTCCATGCTTGCCGGTATCCTGAATGCAGATGAGAGCGTATACGAGGCGGCTGCGATCGACGGAGTCACCAACCGCTTCCAGGAAATGATTTATGTTACAATCCCGACCATGAAGCCGCAGATGTTGTTCGGTGCGATCATGGCAATCACAGGTGCGTTCCAGAATGGTACGATCGGTGTGCAGCTGACTGGCGCCAATCCGACCCCCGGATACGCAGCACAGTTAATCGTCAACCACATTGAAGATTACGGTTTCATCCGTTATGAGATGGGTTATGCAGCAGCGGTTTCCGTTGTGCTTCTGGCTATTGTATATATCTTCTCCAATATCTTCAAGAAACTATTTATGGAAAAAGACTGAGAAAGGAGGTAGCATATGGCGTATAAAGGTAATAATATCAATCCCCAGACGTTTGAGAAGGGTCAGGCGAAACTGATTGCGATCTTACTGCCTCTGGCGATGTTTATGCTTTTACCGATTGTTTTCATCATCTGTCATGCGTTTAAACCAATGCAGGAGTTGTTTGCCTTCCCGCCGAAGTTTTTTGTAAGCTCCCCGACACTGGATAACTTTAAGAAACTCATGAAGGCGTCCCAGTCTTCCGGTATCCCGATCAGCCGTTATGCGTTCAACAGTATCATTGTCACGGTGATCGTTGTGCTGGCATCGATTTTCCTTTCTACCGCGACAGGTTTTGCACTGTCAAAGTTAAAGTTCAAAGGAAAGTTTATGCTGATGGAAATCAACAACCTGGCGCTGATGTTTGTCGCTGTTGCCGTTATGATTCCGAGATATCTGACCATTGACTTCCTTCATATGACAGATACGTACTGGGCACATATTCTTCCTCTTCTGGCAATGCCCGTCAGCTTGTTTTTGGTAAAACAGTTTATTGACCAGGTTCCGGACGCGCTGATTGAGGCGGCTTATATGGACGGCGCCAACGACTGGAAGGTTTATTACAAGATCATCCTCCCGATGATTAAGCCCGCCATTGCGACCAGTGCAATCATGGCATTCCAGCAAGTCTGGGTCAATACAGAAAGCTCCAACCTGTATGTGAGCGATGAAAATTTAAAGACACTTGCGTTCTATATGAATACGCTCGCAAATGCGAACAACAGCGTTGCCGGACAAGGTATTGCGGCAGCGGCACAGCTGATTATTTTCCTGCCGAACTTAATCTTATTCATTATCCTTCAGAAGAACGTAATGAATACAATGGCAAGTTCCGGTATTAAGTAAGGAGGAGGAGATAAGTGATGAAAAAGGGATCAAGATTTTTACTTATGGTACTGCTTGTCTGCCTCTTCTCCACAACCGTCTGCTTTGCGGAAGTTCCCTACAAAACCTACACAATTGACGGTTACGGAAGTGTTTCAGAGACGCAGACAGCATATACGCCGCTGGCCAGTTTTTCAAAAATCGGTGAGTATTCTCTGATGGGGCCGACGGACCTGAAAATTACAGATGACGGGACCGAGATCTATGTGGCAGACCCGCCGTCTGGAAGGGTATATGTCAGTGACCTGGAAGGAAATTTCCTTCGCTATTACGACGAGGGGCTTGTGACACCGACAGGAATTTACGTGACAGAAGACAGAACACTCTATGTTGCGGATAAGAGCGGCAAGATTGTCGTGTTTGATGTGGACGGCAATACGCTTGCCACCTATGAGACACCGACCCATCCTCTGTATGGATCTTCCCCGTTCCGGCCGACCAAGATTGCGGTAAACAACGGCGGGGATATGTATATCATATCAGAAGGAAACAGCAACGGAATCATTCAGATTTCCCCGACCGACGGTGGAACGTTCCTTGGATATTTTGGAACCAATGCAGCCAACGTGTCAGCGCTGCGAATCATCCAGGAGACGATCCTCTCCGATGCGCAGCTGTCGAAGCTGTCTGCCAACATCCCGTCCACACCGTCCAATCTCTGCATTGACGAGAAAGGTTTGATCTACACGGTAACGCCGGGTCTGGAAAACAGCAGCTTGAAGAAACTCAACATCGCCGGTATCAATCTTGTTACTCCGGACGCCTATGACGGAAAAGAAGTCGGCGTTGCGACCGGAAATTACAACAATATTTACGTGCTCTCCAGCGACGGATACATCTACGAGTACAATGGAGAAGGCGAGCTTCTGTTTGTATTTGGCGGAAGAGATGACGGGCGTTCCCGCATCGGTCTGAGCACCATTGCCGCAGCAATCGATGTGGATTTAAATGACAACCTCTATATCGTAGATACCGAGGCAAAGAAAGTTCAGGTGTTCCAGTCCACAGAGTTTACGGACCTGCTTCATGAGGCGCTCAGCTTATATGACAGCGGACGCTACACCGAGAGCAAGGAACCGCTGACGCAGGTTCTTGAGATGAACAGTTTGTTTGATTATGCCAACAAGGCGATGGGCCGTGCGATTTATCAGGAGGAAGACTATGAGACAGCACTTCGCTACGCAAGACTCTCCAAAGACTTGAACGGATATTCCGATTCCTGGTGGGAGATTCGAAACGTATGGCTGAGAAACAACCTTGTTTCCGCAGTCCTCGTCATCGTGGCAATCGTGGCAGTCATTAAAATTCTCTCCGCACTGCAAAAGAAACGGGGCATTTTCAACGGCGTGATCCGGGCGACCGAGAAGATTCGAAGCAAAACACTTGTAAAGCAGCTCGCATATGCGAAGTACTTTATGAAGCACCCGATCGACGGCTCGTATGGCGTCCGCTGGGAGGGAAAGAGCTCCTATGTGTGTGCCGGAATTTTGCTCGCAATCTTTGTCGTTGAGATTATTTTCAACAAATATTTCTGCGGATTCCTGCTCAAGACCGTGCGGGAAGGACGCTATGACCTGGTCGGAGATATCGGTACGGTACTGCTTGTCTTCTTCGTGCTGACAGCTTGCTGCTACCTGATGTGTACCATCAATGACGGAGAATCCACTTTCAAACAGCTTGTCTGTGGATTCGCGTACTGCTTAACTCCATTTTTGATGATCGTGCCATTTATCATTCTCTTAGGAAATGTTGTTACATACAATGAGGCCTTCCTGATGGAGTTTGCAAACCTGTTTGTATACGTATGGTGCATTATCCTTGTGTTCCTGGCAATTAAGGAAATTAATAATTATTCGGTGAAAGAGACGTTTAAGATTATTTTCCTCACAGCCTTTACGGTATTGATTGTATGTCTGCTTGCATTTATTCTCTATGTGCTTTGCCGTCAGGTAATCGATTTCGTAGTGGATCTTGTTAGAGAGGCGGTGTATCGAATTGGCAACTAAAAAGATTAGATTGAGGCTCGCAGCACTCGCGCTCGTGTGTGCGATGCTGATCGGTGCGTTTGCTACTTCCACAGTAACCTACGCGGATCCAACGGAAGAGTCCACGGAATCAACGGAGGAACCTTCAACAGAGGAACCGTCAACGGAAGAACCGTCGGAAAGCGATCCATCAGAGGAGGAACCGTCGGAAGGAACCGGGCTGGAAGAAGGGGAGATTTCACATGAAGATGCAGTGGAGCAGGCGATTGTGGAAAATCCGAACGGTACCATTCTGGATCACGAGCTTGTTGCGGAAAACAGTGATTATGAATTGTATCTGAGAGAAGAAAATATTTCTATTATCATGCGGGACAAGGAGACCGGAGCGATTATGGAATCCACGGTTCTCGATTCCGAAGGACTGAATGCGACATGGCTTGATTTCATGCAGAGCGGAATCGCATTTGAGATTCTCGAAGGTTCCAACAACCGGATGGTCGGCCTTGGAAATGCCGGCGCACAGATTACGTATGAGAAAGCGGAGAATGGATTTACCGCAGACATCGATCTGACAAAATACCACATTACGCTTTCTGTCACAGTGACATTGGAGGAAGACGGACTGAAGGTTGTAGTTCCGAGCGATTCCATCACAGAATCAGAGGAACTTGTGGCAGGAAACCGCTGCTATCTTGGTTCCCTCTATGTATTCCCATTCCTTGGGTATACGAATCTCGGGGAACGCGAAGGGTATATGATTTATCCGGATGGAAACGGCGCCATGATTTCTCTGGAGGACAACGAAGGAAAGTTCTCCAATCCGCTGTATCTTCCGATTTACGGAGACAATTACGGACACTTCTCCACATCTACCGTTTCCCTGCTGTGGGATCGCTACAAGACAATCAATGACTCCGAATTTGCGATGGCTCCGATCTGGGGAATGGTTCACAGCGACACGGGAATGGCTTATCTTGGCATTATGGAGATGGGAGATGCGGACGCGCAGATCGTCCTCTATCCAAACGGTGCGAGTACGCCTTACAACTGGATCTCCCCGTACTTTTACTATCGCCGGAATTATATGCAGCTTTACTCCGCAGATGAGACAACCGCGCAGGGTGCAATTGTGCAGGAGGAAAACCGCAATGATTCGGATGTCATCGTGAAATACATTTTCACCCGCGGCGATGATGCGGACTGGGTTGGCCTTGCAAAAGAGTACCGGAATTATTTGACAGAGAGCGGCCTGGAACAAAAAGAAGATGACTTCAAAGTGCGCCTTGACTTTTTGGGACTGGAAAAGGAAAACTGGCTGCTCTTTAAGAAAGACGTTGTCATGACGACGGTGGATGACATTCGCGATATTTATGCGGATCTGGAGACGGAAGGCGTGACGAGTCTGCTCAGTGTATATAAGGGATGGCAAAAGGGAGGCGTTCAGAACTTCCCGATCAAGTCCTATTCCGCAGCAGGATCCCTTGGCGGAAAGAAAGCGATCGATGCACTCTTTGAGGATCTGAAAGATTCCAGCATAGATTTCTATCTGTATCAGGATGCGCTGAGAGCCAACGTCGACACGACAAACACGACGTTTAATGTCATCAAGAAGATGAATGAGCGCCGCTATGAGGAAATTGACAGAACAAAAGAAGTGTACGGAACATTTGTATTCCAGACGCCGGCACAGTGTGAAAAGCTGCTCAAGTCGTCGCTGTCGGGATATGCAAAAGGGGAAGTGACAGGACTTGCACTTGCAGGAATCACTTCCAAATCGTTCTCCTTCCTGTATTCCGGTGTGCAGTATTCAAGAGAATATACGCTGGAAGCGTTTGAGAGCTCGGTAAAGATGGCGGCAGATCAGATGGATGTTGTACTGGAAGAGCCGATTTCCCGCTTCTGGAAATATGCGGACGCCATCGTTGATATGCCGGTAGGTTCCTCTGACTACATCTATACAACGCAGGACATTCCGTTCTTTGCGGTTGTATTAAAGGGAGTGATCCCGATGTATTCGGATTACGTAAACTTTGAAGCAAACAAATATGAATTCTTCCTCGACCTGGCGGTTACCGGAATTTATCCGTCCTGGTATCTGACGAAAGAGGACTCCTCGGAACTGCTGTATACGGACTCCAATGACATTTACAGTTCCCGCTACGGTGTATACAAAGAGGCAATTGTAGATTACTACAATCAGCTGTATGCGCTTTGGGAAGCCGTCGACGGGGCGTTTATCGATGAGTATGAAGAGTATGAATCCGGAGTCGTTGCTGTGACATATACCAATGGGGTAAGCGTATATGCAAACTACAGCGAAGAGAGTGTGACGGAGGACGGCGTTTCGATCGATGCATTGTCCTTTGTAGTCGTAGAATAAGGGGGTGAGAAACAATGGCAAAGAAGAGTAAAAAAGAAAAGGCGCCAAAGCCACAGAAGGTAAGGCGCGGTAAACTGGCCATGCGTGATGCGATTGCAGGCTATTGTTTCGTTGCACCATGGGTTATCGGTGTAATCCTCCTGGTAGCGCGTCCAATGATTGAATCCGCAAGATATTCCATGAGTACGGTAAGAAACACGCCGAATGGTCTGTTCGTTACCTTTACAGGTGTGGAAAACTACCGCCAGCTCTGGCTCAACGGTGTTACGTTTATGACCGAGCTTGTGGCATACATCAGCCGAACGATTCTTGCGGTTCCGGTTATCGTTGTGTTCGCGTTGATTATCGCAATCCTGCTAAACGGAAAAATCAAATGCAAAGGACTTTTCCGGTTGATTTTCTTCCTCCCGGTTATCATCGCCAGCGGCCCGGTTATGGGAATGCTGGTTGACCAGGGAGCAGGTTCCATTTCCACTCTGGATACATCTGTCATCGAGAATATCGTTGGATTTTTGCCGGATGCGGTTTCCGATGCGATTGTCAACGTGTTTGAAAACATCGTATTGTATCTGTGGTATTCCGGCGTACAGATTTTGATTTTCTTATCCGCCATCCAAAAGATCAATCCATCCATGTATGAGGCGGCAAAGATGGACGGAGCGTCCGGATGGGAATGCTTCTGGAAGATTACGCTTCCAACGATCAAGCCGATGATTCTTTTGAACGCAGTGTACACCATCATCTTCCTGTCCGGCAACGAGCAGAATACCATCATTGTCACGATCCGGGATACAATGTTTGGTTCTCAGGGATATGGTTATGCATCTGCAATGGCCTGGGTGTATGCTCTTGTTGTAACCCTGATGACAGGATTGATTGCCCTCCTTCTGATGAACAAGAAAGATCAGTATGCAAAGAAAGTGAAGCTTGTCAAGAAGGAAGCAAAGCGTCAGGAGCGCATGTTAAAGAAAGCACAGCAAAGGGGGAAGAAAAATGCCAAGAAGATTGCGGCGTACAAGCGCTAAAGCCGTTCCAAAGCAGAAGTTTACGAAGGAAAAATTTCATAAACTTATTTTTGGAACAAAAGAACAGGAAGGCCTTGGCAAGCAGGTTATTGTATACATCCTGTTAATCAGCATCGGTTTCGTCTATCTGTATCCGATCCTCTACATGATCAGCCGCAGCTTTATGACCCGTGCGGATTTGCTGGATTCCTCGATCACCTGGCTTCCAAGTTCTCTACACGTAAAAAATTATCTGGACGCATTTGCCGGCATGGACTTCCTGAATGCATTCAAGGGATCCATACTCCTCTCCCTGCTCCCGACATTGCTGAACGTAGTGATGTGTGGAATCATCGGATATGGATTTGCAAGATTTAACTTCCCGGGGAAGAACATTATGATGGGAATCCTGATCTTCACGATGATCCTTCCGCAGCAGGTTGTCATGACGCCGAACTATCGTCTCTACAACGATCTGGGCATCTTGCAGTCCATCAACTCCCTTCTTCTCCCGTCTCTTCTGGGACAGGGGATTAAGGCGCAGCTGTATATCCTGATTTTCTGGCAGTTCTTCCGTCAGATTCCGAATGTACTGTTCGAGGCGGCCAAAATCGACGGGTGCGGGTATATCAAGTCGTTTGTGCGGATTGGAATTCCATCCGCAGCGCCTGCCATCCTTGTTGTATTCTTGTTCTCCTTCGTATGGTACTGGAATGAATCCTATTTGACGAAGCTGTTTGTTATGGGTGTCAGCAGCAGCGCGGAAAACACATGGAATACACTTGTAATCGCGCTGTCCACGTTCAACGACAGTTATGCCAGCAGTTCAACGGTAAGCGGCGAGGCACTGACGAGCTTAAACGAAGCGATTCAGATGGCGGCAACCGTACTCTGCGTTGGCCCGATCCTTATTATGTATATCTTCCTGCAGAAATACTTCGTAGAAAGTATCGACAATGCTGGAATTACCGGAGAGTAAATTTCTCCGGTGGAGAGTAAATTTCTCCGGTGGAGAGTAAATTCTCTGGGAGAATAAATATCCGGTAGAATAAATATCCGGTGGAGTAGTTTCTCGGTAGGAGTATCGATTTTCCGGAAGTGCTTTTCTTTGGGAGGCGGAGATTCCCTGGCCGAATGTTTTTGGGCAGGGAATTTCCGGCGTTAGGAAATATGCAATAAAAAGCAGGGACAAGGCGAAGAACATTTCACAAAATCAGAAAAACAACTTTACTTTAACATGTTTTTTTGGTAATATTGTACTATGATGTGGGGAAGGGAATTTGTATTTTTGCTCTGCCAGGAAGCGGGAACTGTTCCCGGGAACCACGGTTAACCATTTCACAAAAAAAAGGAGGACTATTATGAAACTGAAAAGAATCTTAAGCTGGATTCTTGTGGCTGGTCTTTCCGTAGGGATGCTTTCCGGATGCGGAAGCAGCTCTTCTTCCTCTGATGATTCCGGATCCAATTCGGGAACAGAAGCAGATCAGACAGAGGAAGGAACGGAAGGAACAACTGGTTCGGAGGTTGGAAAACAGCTTCCGGAGATGACAACAGAGGAGATTACTCTGACCTACATGAACTTTGACAACGAGGATCTGACAAAATACCTTGCAGAGAAGTTTATGGAGATTTATCCGAACATTACCGTTAATGTTATTTATTATCCGGCAGGCGGAATTGACAACGTAGGATACAACGACGCGCTGTACAATGAGATTTCTACTGGAAATGCTCCGGACTGCTTTATGTTCCTTGGAAATGTAGACTTCATGCTGAACAATGCAATCCTTGGCGATATGACAGAATACTGGGAGAACGACCCTGAAAATGAGAACCTTCTTCCGAGCATCGAAGGCGCTAAGATTGGTTACTTCGGAAGCTATAAGCTGTCTACTCCGATTAAATTCTTCCCGGATGCAATTTATGCAGATGCCAGCGTATACGAGGCTTTGAACGTAGAGCTTCCGTCCGCAAACTGGACATGGGATGAGATGGTTGAGAAGTTTAAGGCAACAACCGGAACTGCAAACGGACTGAAATACTATGGCTTCAATCAGTTCCACAGCATTGTTACATATTATCCGCTCGCTTCTGACCAGAACACCGTTGGTGAGTTCGGATTTGACGGCGAGAAATTTGATATGACAAACTGGGCAGTTGGTACACAGGAACTTGCTGACTTGACAAACGGCGGTTACATCGCTCCGCAGACAGCAGAAGAGAGAACCGCATGGGTTGGCGCTGATATCTGGGCTGCTTACACGGGACAGCTTGGACATCAGGTAGACGCATTCTGGACATACCTGAACCTGTTCAACACACCGGAATATCGTGACAAGGGAATGCAGTGGATCATGCTTCCGTCTCCGTCTGTTGAGGGCGCAGAGGAATCCTACAAGTTCGGTGTACTGGATATGGGTGGTATCTCCACATCCACAGAGCATCCGAGAGAAGCATATGAGCTGCTGAAGTTCATGGGCTGGGGTGTTGAAGGATGGAAGGCAAAACTGGAAGCCTATGAAACCCTTCTGGATTCCGCAGGCAACCCGATCTGGACCGCTTCTATGCCGGCTCCGATCACGATGGACGAAGAGATCTGGAAAGAATACCAGACAACCTTCTTCCCGACCGCTATGGAGTATGACGCTTCCTCTGTTGCCGATGTATGGTCTCTTGTTGCTGACGAGACAGTAAGAGAGGGATACAGCAGATATCCGAAGACAGACCTGGATGCACAGTACGGCGAGTACTTTGACGCATACTTCGAGCAGGTTAGACAGGGATGTATCCCGTACGGCGATACACAGATTCCTGGATTCGCTACGTTCATCGCAGAACAGTACTGGGGCGATGTAGCAGTTGAGACACAGATCGCAAATG